>MNXL01000250.1 GCA_001871755.1 Anaerolineae bacterium CG2_30_64_16 | reverse complement strand
CCACAGCCTCGGCCGCAGCTTCGCCTTCCGGCTCGACCTCCGCCACAGCCTCGGCCGCAGCTTCGCCTTCCGGCTCGACCTCCGCCACAGCCTCCGCTTTTGCTGCGGCCAGCGCGTGGCTCTCGCGGTAGCTTGCGGCCCACTCGGCCCACTCAGTTTCGGATACCTGCCGCAGGCTCAGGCCGATGCGCCGGCGGTCCGTCTCGATGCGGAGGACGCGCAGGAGCAGTAAATCGCCTGGCGAAACCAGGCTCTGCGGGTGGTCGGGGCGGATATCCGCCATCTCCGACACGTGCAACAGCCCTTCCACGCCGCTGCGCAGGCGGACGAAGGCGCCGAAATCAGTGACCCGCGTTACGACCGCCTCGATCAACTCAGAGACCTTGTAGTCATCGGCGACGCGGCTCCAGGGGTCGGGCTGGACCCGCTTCAGGCTCAGGCCGATGCGCTCGCGCTGCTTGTCCACCCGCAACACTTTGACCTGGACCTGATCGCCGACATTGACCACCTCGCTTGGGTGGCCGACAGGGAACCAGGCCAGTTCGGAGATGTGGATCAGCCCATCAGCCCCGCCGATGTCGACGAAGACGCCGAAATTGGCCAGGCTGCGCACCACGCCGGTGCGTACCTCGCCGACAGTCAGATCCTCCAGCAACTGTTTGCGATGTTCACGTTGCCAGCGGCGATGCGCGGCGCGCTCCGACATGATCAGCCGACGCCGGCGCCGATCGACCTCGATGACCTTGAGCGGGATCTGCTGATCGACGTAGGCCGAGAGCTGGGTTTTCCGCTCATCGCCCGAAATGCCGCGCGGCAAGGTCGAGATGTGCGAGGCCGGCACAAAACCGCGCAGCTTGCCGAAGATGACCTCCAGGCCGCCGCTGTTGTACCCGCTGACTTCGCCCTCAAAGATCTCGTTGCTCTCCATCATGTCTTGAGCGACGAGCCAGTCCTTTTCTTGCAACGCCCGCGAGATTGAGACGATCAGGTTCCCTTCCCGATCTGACGGCTGAAGGATGTAGACCGGCAAGGTCGCGCCTTCCTGGATTTCTGCCAAGGTCTCTTCATCGAGCCGACTCAGGTCGTTGGCCGGCACGATGCCTTCCCGTTTGACGCCCAGGTCGATGATGACCTCTTGGGGACTGACGGAAAGAACGGTACCTTCGCGGATGTCCCCTCGCTGGGGCATTTCATATCCTTCCTGATCAAGCAGGGCTTGCATCGGGTGGACATCAGCGGGTGGCTTGCTGGATGGCATACTTGTAGTCATAGAGAAAGGAACCTCCGAACGAATATAAGGATAGCGTCTCTCGAGATCGATATCTCGAGGCAAACAAAGAGACCCGGCTGTCGTGCCTGATGCGCGGGAGTGTGGCAGCCGGGCCTCTGGTCGCACTTCAATGCCCGATGGCGGCTCTTTG
This sequence comes from Anaerolineae bacterium CG2_30_64_16, assembly GCA_001871755.1. GTDB lineage: Bacteria > Chloroflexota > Anaerolineae > CG2-30-64-16 > CG2-30-64-16 > CG2-30-64-16. The sequence continues at coordinate 3,973 of MNXL01000250.1, read as the reverse complement.
GGATTTTGCGGGATAATCGCGAATTTCAGGAATACCCGCCCCTACATCTGGGTGTTAGCCCTGCAAAATACCCAGATGTGGCGCAGAACGAATGTTCGCCCCGCAAAATCCCAAAGACCCCGCACGAAGACGCACTTCCTAACCCGGACAAGCCGGAACCAAGCAGGCGCCAACCTTGCTCGCCGAATTCTTGCACAAAAAGCAAGGATCTCGTGGGTTAGGCCTTATCTTCGGCGCAGGACGCCGGAGCGGAAAGATGAACTGGACAAACAGCCGTTTATCAGAGATGACCTGGCAAGACCGTTTGCGCTCGACTTAACCTAACCTGGGCAAGTTAGAGCCAACCAGGCAAATGCAATCAGGAAATTCTTGTGTGTCGTGCAAGGATTTAACTGGTTAGGCCCTATCGCGAGTAGAAGCACGAGCCCGACGTATCGGACCCGCGCCTATGGCGTGCTAAGGACCGAGAACTAATATCGAATCCCTGGCCCTGACTAACTCAAACGAGATTATAACGCAGTGTCACGGGTTTGTCAACGCACTGCAACCATCAAAAAACCGCAGTACCGCAAAAAGCCATATTCGTGAAGATCTATTGTCCCAGCCGCGCCCGAAAGGCCCTGGTCAGCGCGGGCACGATCTCGAACAGGTCGCCGACGATGCCGTACTGGGCGACGTTGAAGATCGGCGCGTCCTTGTCCTTGTTGATGGCGACGATGACTTTGGAATTGGTCATGCCGGCCAGGTGTTGGATGGCGCCCGAGATGCCGCACGCCACGTACAGATCGGGGCGCACCGTCTTGCCCGTCTGGCCAACCTGAGCCGGGTAGGGGATCCAGCCGGCGTCGACGGCCGCGCGTGAGGCGCCCACGGCCGCGCCCAACACCTGGGCGAGCTCGCGCAAGGGCTCGAACCCCTCCGGCCCCTTGACCCCGCGGCCGCCGGAGACGATGATGTTGGCGGTTTCGACGCTCACCTCACCTGTCTGGGTCGTCTCGAAGCCCAGAACCTCTTCCCAGCCCGCGACCGCGGCCAGATCGACAACCAGGTCTTTGATCTCTCCAGTGCGCGCGGGATCGCTCTCCGGCAGCGGGAAGCTGCGCCCGCGCACGGTAGCCATCTGCGGCTGCTGCGCAAAGACCTCGGTGGCGATGATGTTGCCGGAGAAGACCGGCCGAACGGCCAGCAAGTTGTGGTCGCCGTCCAACGCCAGGTCCTGGCAATCCGCGGCCAGCCCGATGCCAAGTTCGCCAGCAGCCAGCGCCGCCACGTCGCGAGCGCCGGTGGTGGCCGGGGCCAGGATGATGCGCGGCCCGGCCTCAGCAATGGCGGCCTTCAATGCCGCCGCATAGGCGTGGGCTTGAAAAGTCGCCAGCGCCGGATCATCGGCCACCAGGACCCGGTCCGCGCCGTAGGTGATAGCCTCGGCGGCCAGAGGGCGGACCTGATGCCCGATCACCAGACCGATCACCGAGTCCCCCAACGTGTCGGCCAGTTCGCGCGCCTTGCCCAGCGTTTCCCACGAGGCCGGCTTGCCGGCGCCCGCAAAATGATCTATGTAAACCAGAATGCTCATGGTGGATTCCTTTCTTGCTGTGAGAGGTGCCCGATCCTCAGACGACCTTGTCGGCGACCAACTTGTCGACCAGGGCAGCCACCAGCGCTGCGGTGGTCTCGCCCGTGATGAACTCGCACGTGCCGCCGCGCGCGGGCGGCTTGTGCAGATCGGTCCACTTGACCAGCGCCGCGTCCACGCCGATCTGGCCGGTATCCAACCCAGGGAGGTCGGCGGCGGCCATGACGGGGTACTTCATGCGGGAGGCTTTGCGGATGCCCATGAAGTTGGGGTAGCGCGGCTCGTTGATCTCCTTGCTGACCGAGATCACCGCGGGGAGCTTGACCCGCACGGTCTGCCTGCCTTCGTCCAGCGCGCGCACCACCGTAACGCTGCTGTCGGTGAGATCCACGACCCTGGCGACCTGTGAGACGAAAGGCACGCCGAGCTTGACGGCCAACCCCGGGGCAACCAGGCCGCTGTTGCCATCCACCGACTGCTTGCCGGTGAGGATCAGGCCGTACTCACCCAGCCCCTTGATCGCTTCGGCCAGGATGTGGGCCGTGCCCCAGGCATCGCTCCCCTCGAAGGCGGGGTCCGAGAGCAGGACGGTCTCTTCGATGCCCATTGCCACGGCGCGCTTCAACGCGTCGGTAGCATCTTCGCCCCCGACGGTGACCGCGACCGTCTCACCTTCGAAGCGCTCTTGAAGCTGCAGCGCCTCTTCCACCGCGAACTCGTCCCAGGGGTTCAACACCATTGTGACCCCCAGATCATCGGCGCCGACATCCTCAGGGCGCACCTCGTTCAGCTCTTCGGTGTCGGGTGTCAGCTTGACGCAGACGACGAACTTCATGTATGGACCTCCTCGTCAAAACTCATTTGGGTTGATGGTGTATAGCCCTTCATCCTGGGCTGCTTTGCACAAGGTCTGATCGGCAGATACAAAAACGAGAGACGGTGGTAACTCCGTTTCCTGCAGTGCGGTCTTCATCGCAGCAGCAGTGGCCAGATGCACTGCATCGTAGCCTCGCAACGGATGCTGCCTCGTCAGTTCAACGGCCAATTCGACTGTGCGATCGTTTAGCGGAACAACCTCAAACTCATGGTCCGCCACATCGGCCAGAAACAACCACAACGCGGCTTCGTAATCCTCGATGGTCAATTCTTGTGTACGAGCTTTCCTGGCAAAGGCAGCGGCGACCTCTACTACGCCAATCTGGTTCAAATAAACGGTGTTCTCGGTAGATTCTACAATGGCGTTGACCTGTTCGCTCCCTCGCTCTGGCGCATATCGTTTGACCACCGCACTGCTATCGAAGTAGTAGAGCACTTCTACTCACCTCGCATGGCAATGATCTCATCGGATAGAGGAATTAGGAGATTTCTCAGCGCGGCCTGCACCTGGGCGCGCGTTGGGGGAGTCTCGACGTGGAGTCTGGACATGATGGCCTGTGCCAGCGCTTGCTGACGTTCCGGCAGCATAGTCATCCCAGCCTCACTGAGCGCCTGTTGGACTGTTTTCCTCTCACTTGTCACCCTGCGTGGACTGCTTAGCCACATTTGGATGGCTTCGATCACAGCCGAATTCAGAACCTCATCGGATGACGTTTCCTGGCGCAATCTTTGCATCAGCACAGGAGGTAGTTGAACCCGCATCGTTTCCATAGCACCCTCTCTTTCAGGAGCGAGTATACCACACGCCGGCAGGGTGTGCAAAGGAATTCTGGAAGCTCGAAGCTGGAAAGCCCCCCCATGCACAGCTTCCAGCCCTGGCTGCCGTTTCGGCTACCACCCGACCACGCCGACCTGCTGCGGCTGTCCCAGGTGGCGTATTTCGGTCGTGCCGGTGTACAGGCCGACCAGGATCGCGTAGGGCGGCCGCCCCAGGTCGGGAACCAGTGTCAGGGTATGCACATCGCGCAGGAGTTCGCCCGGCCGCCATAGGCTGGTCGGATAGTAGACCCCGCCGGGACGCTGGTCGCTCTGGGCGATCCGGGCGCCGTCCGCGTCGATCAGGTGTACGAAGGTCGTGTAGTCCGCGTCAAGCTGGCGGATCGGCTGCCAGTAGAGGGTGACGACCATCTGGCCGCCTGGGCTCACGGCCGCGGGGCGCAGGTCGTAGCCGATCATCCGGAGCGTCTCAGCGTAGACGACGGTCTGGGGTTGCACGGGCGGTTGCTCCACCGCCGGGCCGACCACGCGCACCAGTGAGCCGGCCGGCTCCAGCCGGAACTTGACCTCCAGTCCCGGCATCGGCTTGATCAGCAGCACCGGCCGGCCGCTGCGCCGGGCCGCGTCCGTCCCCCGTCCCACGTCCGTCCATTCGGGTGTCGGCTGGATCAGCGGAAAGAGGCCAGTCAGGTCGGGGCGAATGCCTTCCACATATTGGAGATAGAGCAGCGTCGTCATCTCGTC
>MNXL01000251.1 GCA_001871755.1 Anaerolineae bacterium CG2_30_64_16 | reverse complement strand
GGCGGAGATTGAGCCTGAGACTGTGGCGGAGGTCGAGCCGGAAGGCGAAGCTGAGGCCGAGGCTGTGGCGGAGGTCGAGCCGGAAGGCGAAGCTGCGGTCGAGGCTGTGGCGGAGATTGAGCCTGAGACTGTGGCGGAGGTCGAGCCGGAAGGCGAAGCTGCGGTCGAGGCTGTGGCTATAACTGAGATCGAGGCTGAGGTTGAGGCCGTGGCTGAGGTTGAGGCCGTGGCTGAGGTTGAGCAGGGAGAAGCGGCTCTGGTTGCGCCGGTTGAGCCCGTCGCCTGACCCAGAGGAACATGACTAACCAGGACACCACCATCTCTGAAGCGCGCGCCCGCTTGCAGGCCGAACGCACTGCAGCGCTCGACGATCTCGCATCTCTGCGAGATCGCCTGGAGACCAAGGGCGATTACGGGTTGGGCGAAGGGGACCCCATGATCTATCAGTGGGAACTGAACCTCGCCCTGCTTGAGCGCGCCGAGCAGCATCTGGCCGAGATCGATGAGGCGCTTCAACAACTCGACATGGGCATCTATGGGCTGTGCGAAAAGTGCGGTAATCCGATCGAGCCAGAACGGCTGGCCGTCTTGCCGCACACAACCCTCTGCAGCCGTTGCGCCCAACGCCGGCGGTGATCTTAATTCGGACTGGGGAGTCACATCCCTGGCAAGCACTATGAAACGCCCGGCGAGTGATCCGCCGGGCGTTTGACTATCATGCCAAGGGCTTGTCAAAGAGCAACTTCCCGCTCTGGCCGGTCTCTTGACCGAGCCAGTCCGGGGACAGCAAAGTTATTTTTGAACGCGACCTGACCCGTCCGCCATGCCGTCCGTTTCATGAGGAAGCCGTCATGCCCGCCAACAGCCACGCGCCACTGGTCATCATCCTGACCCACGAACACACGGACTTCGACGCCCTGGCCAGCATGTTAGCTGCCGCCAGGCTCTACCCGCAGGCCGTGCCGGTTCTGCCGCGCCAGATGAATCGCAACCTGGAATCGTTCCTGGCGGTCTATCGGGATGCGCTGCCTTTTGTCCGCCTGGAAGACCTGCCGCGGCGCCGGATCGATCACGTGATCCTGGTGGACACGCAAACGGTGCAGCCGGTGCGCGGGATGCACGCCGGCGTTACCGGGCAGATCATCGACCATCACCCGGCCATGCGCGAGCTGCCCGCCGACTGGACCTTCTTCGGGGAAGAGGTCGGCGCGACCACCACGCTGCTGGTCGAGAAACTGGTCGAACAGGGCATCTCCGTCAGCCCGATCGAGGCGACCTTGCTGACGCTGGGCATCTATGAGGACACTGGCGGGCTGAGCTACGAGACCACCACTCCCCGCGATCTACGGAGCGCGGGATGGCTGCTGGAAAGCGGCGCGAACTTGCTGATCGTAGACAAATTCCTGCACCACCCACTGACCGATGAGCAGCGCCAGCTCTACCAGCAATTGGCCGAAAACAGCCATCCCTACCAGTTTCACGGGCACTCAGTGGTCATCGCCACCGCAACCGTGCCGGAGACGGTCGAGGAGATCTCCACGCTGGCGTACAAGCTGCGCGATCTGTACGAGCCGGACGGGCTCTTCATGCTCGTGGACATGGGGGATCGCGTCCAGATGGTGGCGCGCAGCACCAGCGACGCCATCGACGTGGGCCAGATCGCCGCGGCGTTGGGTGGCGGAGGGCACAGCCGGGCCGCGGCCGCCCTGATCCGCAACACCCCGCTGCACGGCGTCTACGAAACCCTGGTCTACCTGCTCCAGAGCCACATCCAGCCCACGATCACCGTGAAGCAGCTCATGTCCTTCGGCGCGCCACAGACCCTGGCGCCGGATGACACCCTGGGTGAAGCGGCCGAGCGGATGCGCCGCTACGGCTTCGAGGGCTTCCCGGTGATCGACCACGGCCGCATCGTGGGCATGTTGACGCGGCGGGAGATCGATCGGGCCATCCATCACGGACTCGAACGGCACCCCGTGAGCCGCTACATGCGCTCCGGCGAGGTGTACGTCACTCCAGAAGATTCGGTGGAAACGCTGCGCAAAGTGATGACCGATCACGACTGGGGGCAGGTGCCGGTGTTCGACCCGCAAACCGGCGCCCTCCTGGGCATCGTCACCCGCACGGACTTGATCAAGCAGTGGTCCGCGACCACGCCGCTCCAGGTCGAGACGCTGGCCCAGCGGATGGCGGCCACGCTGCCCCGACCGATGCTCTCCCTGCTGGAACAGGCCGGCGCCACCGCGGGCCAGATGAGCTATCCGCTCTACGCGGTCGGCGGCTTTGTGCGCGACCTGCTGCTGGGTGAGCCCAACTACGACGTGGATCTGGTAGTCGAAGGGGATGCCATCAAGCTGGCTCAGGCGCTGGCGCGGCAATATGGCGGCCGCGTGCGCGGCCACCGCCGGTTCGGCGCCGCCAAGTGGATCCTGCCCGATGCGCTGCGGGCGACAACCGAAAACCACGCTGCGGCCTTCGGGTACCCGGAACTGCCGAGCGCGCTGGACTTCGTCACCGCCCGGACCGAATTCTACGAGCACCCCACCGCGCTGCCGACCGTGGAACGCAGCAGCATCAAACAGGACCTGCACCGCCGCGACTTCACCATCAACACCCTCTCCATCCGGCTGACCCCGGATCGCTGGGGCGAATTGTTGGACTTCTACGGCGGCCGCAAAGACCTGGACGACGGGCTCATCCGCGTGCTGCACAGCCTGAGCTTCGTGGAGGACCCCACGCGCATCCTGCGCGCCGTGCGCTTCGAGCAGCGCTTCGGCTTCACGATCGAGCCGCGCACCGAACAGTTGATCGCGGACGCGCGCGATTTGCTGGACCGCGTCAGCGCCGAGCGGGTGCGGCACGAGCTGGAATTGCTGATGGCCGAGGCCGAGCCCGAGCGGGCCGTGTGTCGCCTGGCTGAGTTGGGCGTGTTGACGCAGCTCCACCCCGCGTTGCGCTGCGACGACTGGCTGCGACCCAAGGCCGCGGCGTTGCGCGCCCAAATTCTCCAGGTCATCGATCCGGACAACCAGGTCTCGCCGGCCATGTCCTTCGGGCCGGATGCCACGCCGCGCCTGCATCTGGCCCTGCTCACCTACCCCATGACCCCCGAAGAGTTGGGACAGTTCATCGACAAATTCCACATCCGCAAGGAGTACCGGGACTTGATGTTAGAGGTCGCCCGGCTCAGCCCTCAGCTTGACCGGCTGAACGAAAACGACCTTCAGCCCAGCGCCATCGTGCGCATGTTGGCCAAAACGAGCGATGAAGCTCGCCTGCTGCTGCGCGTCGCCACCGACTCCTGGCTGGTGCGTCAGCGCCTGGACCAATACCAGCGGTGCTGGCGACACGTCAGGCCGATCTTGACCGGCGATGACCTGCGGCGGATGGGCATCCCGGCCGGCCGCATCTACCGCGAGATCCTGAACCGGCTGCAGGCCGCACACCTGGATGGCGAGATCGATACGCGGGAGGAGGAAGAGGCGCTGGTGGCCGGCACGGCTCAGCAGATCCTGGCCGGGTCGTGACGGTCGCCAGCGCACACCGCCCTCTGTCGTCAGCGTCTCAACAGTGGCAAATAGACATTCCACAACATGCGATACGGTATCCTCTCAATAATCCGGGGTAGGGGCGAACCCTCCGTGGTCGCCCAGGGCGGGCACAGAGGCGCCGCCCCTACGTATTGAGAGGATACCCCGTCCCGCTGAAGTAATCCTCCAAAGGCATCGGTGCAAACCCCGCCATTCCACGTAGAGCCCAGGACTTTGATAGTGAGGCAATCCGCCCGTTTGACGAAAAACCACATTGTGCGCTATAATCTCCGTGGAGGTGAATGTCATGGTCGATCACACTTTCCGCTGCTACGCTTATAAGGCATCCGAAGACCGTTACATCGCCTATTGCCTCGATCTGACCCTGATAGGCGAGGGCAAGACCATGCGAGAAGCCATTGACGACCTGGAAGAGGCCATCTTCGGCTACCTCGAATCGGTATACGAACTAGGCTGGGATAGTAATCTCATTCCACGACGGGCTCGCTCCTACCGGTGGCTGGAGTACTACAAGCTTCTCCTGACCCATACCATTAAGACCCTCTTCACGGGCGAGTTCGGCAACTTCCAGACTTTCCAGGAACGCTTCGAAGACAAAGCGCTGGTCTATGCCTAGAAAATTCCCGCCGCCTGAGCTCCCCTGAGTTTTCTCCCCTAAATTTTCTCTTTCAAGATGCACCGAATTCAGCGCCGTCAATTCGGTAAATCCTCGCTATTCGCTGTCATATTCGGATGCCTCTCAGCGATTGCGTAACACCAGCGACAGGTAGATCCGGTAGGTCCTCTCATTGTTACTGAGAGACTCCTCTCTGATCCACGCAAAGGTCTGGCTCGCCGCATCCCAGGCATAAACATCGGCGTGGAAGATGCTGAGCGGGCTTTCGCCGTCCTGGCTGACGGTCGTAATGCCGCCCTCGCTGAGATCCACCCCCGCGTCCCCGAAGAAGTCCGCCGCTGGCGTGCCGTCCGGCCCTGCACGCTGGATTGCCCGGAGTGCCATCGTGCGCATGTTGGTCTCTCCGACCGTGCCCGTCGTGGCTCGGTCAGGAGATCGGCCACAGCAAGTAAAGCTCCGAAAAATTGAGAAGATACGTTAGCGGTGCTGAACACCTGCCTCCACGCGACGCAGTTTGACCGCTTGTAACGGGAAAACTCAGGAAAGGCGCAACCACTGACAGCGTCCAGGTTTTTCGTTTCCTGGCTGATAGCTACCGGTACGTGCCAGAAGTAGTTGTAGGGATATTCCGCTGATGGATTTGAAGGTAGCAGATATTGGGTGAATGTTGCGGGAACGTTCGGCTCTGATCCACTCTTATGAACGTGCCGGAAATCCACCGTGACGGGTTCATACAGGAAAGTTGCCTCCGGTCGGTCATTGTGCAGGCTATTGGCGGCGTCAGTTTCCTGAGCAATGATGGCTTTCACGATAAGCGCAGGGATGCCTTTCTGATGCGCGTAATAGTGGATGAGCCGGTCATACTTGTTCCAGTCGAAGCGATCGGCAGCCCAATACTGGCCCTGGTATTCTTCTTGTCCCAGCAAAAGCAATGCTCGTGTGATCTCCCCGCGCACCGGTCGGCTCGGATCTCCTGCGGCTATCCGGTAGTAGTACGGCACGCCGATGCTGTCTGCCTCCGGCAAGCGCAGGGCGGCAGTCAAGACACCGGTTGTTGCGATCTGGGTCCCCGTGATCTGGTAGCTAGCCAAACCTGGATCAGCGCCCCATTCGAACCAGACGCTCGTGGTTCCAGTAGTGGTGACCTGCCCTCGCGCTATAGTATTACCCCGCGACATTTGCGTTGATCGCGAGAATCTTCCTTACCACGAAGACACCAAGACACAAAGCCTTTGAGACCTTCGTGTTTTTGTGCCTTTGTGGTGATAGGTTCGGTTGCGGCCGGAGGCC
>MNXL01000133.1 GCA_001871755.1 Anaerolineae bacterium CG2_30_64_16 | reverse complement strand
AGCACGTAGCGGTCAGCGCACGCGTTGAAGGTGTTGATATTGGCTGAAAAACGTAAAGGGCCGGCCATGGGTTACTCCTTCCTATGCTGATTCGTTGATTCGCTGATTCATTGATTCATCTCTGCCTATCCCGGTCGTGTGAGCGTCACCTTGAAGTCGTAGCGGTCGCCGCGCCAGACGGCCTCCAGGTACTCGACGGCGACACCGGTGGCCGCGTAGGTGATGCGCTCGGCGTACATCACGGGAGTGCCTTCGGGGATGTCCAGCAGCCGCGCTTCGCGCTCGGTGGCGCCGCGCGCACACAGCGTCTCGCGACCCGACCAGAGGCGCAGGCCGTAGCGGCTCTCCAGCAGACGGTACAGTGAGGCTGCAAGATCGTTCTCTTCCAGTCTGGGGCAGAGCGCCGCCGGAAGATAAGCCGTCTGAACGCTGATGGGTACGTCGTCCACCAGGCGCAAGCGACACAACTCATAGACCGGCGCGCCGGAGGAAAGCTCCAGCGCGCGGGCCACATGGGTTGCCGCCGGCAGTGGCTGCAGCGACAGCACGCGCGTGAGCAGCGACCACCCGCGTTGGCGCATGTCCTCGGTGGTCGAAACGAGCTGAGTCAAGTCTTGCTCGAAGCGGCGGACCGGCGCAAACGAGCCCACCCCCTTCTGCCGATAGATCCACCCATCGTGCTCCAGCTCGTCCAGTGCGTGCCGCACTGTGGCGCGGCTGAGGCCGTGCTGCTCGGCCAGCTCGTGCTCCGAGGACAACTGGTAGATCTCGCCTTGAGCCCGCTTGGAGATGATATCATGGCGGAGCAGCTCAGCAAGCTGCTCGTAGTAGGGGAGTGGACTGGCCTTGTCTATGACCGTCATAGAATGTCCCTGTGTTTGGGCATCGTACGATCTCCTGTACGAACCGTGGATTCTAAGAACGTGAACGGCCTCCTCGTCACTTGTATACTTGTGCGTATAAGATATCATGGATTTGAGCGTTTGTCAAACGCGTTCAGCGGCATCCAGCGAACAGCGATAGAATGCCCCGCTTTTCCGGGCACTGGCAGTCGTGATCATAGAATGCCCCTCTGTTTGGTCACGGGATCATCGCCCCGGTCCCCTGCTCCACCAATGCGCAACTCAAAGGCGGCAGCGTGATGTGGACTCCACCGGCCGCGTCGGGCACGCTGCGCGAACTCAGCTCGCGGCCCGAGACGTGCAACATCAGCGATCCAGCCCCGTGCGGGTCGGAAACGCTGATCGCCTGTTCCTGGCCCGTCCAGTTCGCCAGCACGACCCCCACGCGGCCGTCCGGCGCCTGCCAGGTGGCGTGAAACACCGCCGGGATGCGGTGCGAGCGCCCGCCGTGTGTCCACTCGACCGTTTGAATGCCATCCACGGCGACCGGGCGCAACATGCGGCCGAACACCAGGAAGTCCTTCCCCGGCCCCCGGCGCAGTTCCGTGACCGTCCGGATCATCTCCACGGCGTCATCATCGTTGCCGACCTTCGGCTCCCAGGGCGCCCAGTTCGAGGTGTCCTTATTGAGCAGCGTGCCATCCCCGATCATGACTGCGCCGGGGATCTCGCCGAAGATGCAATTGGCCGCGTTGCGGATGGGCAGGTGGTACGGCTCCGGCGCGCTGCCCATCATGCCCTGGATCACGATGCATTCGTGGAACAGGAACTGGTAGAGGGGCACGAAGTCATCCGCATGCCCCGGCGGGTAGACGCGCAGATCGGTCTCCTGGAAGAGCGGCAGGCAGCACTCGTTGACCCCCGCCTCGGCCGAGTTGATCACGCCCTCTTCGCCGGCCACCTGGGCGGCGGCGCGGAATTCGGCGATCACCTGCTCCATCTGGGCCAACATCCACTTGCCGGGGGTGGGCGGATGCCCGTGATCCGGGGCAAAGCAGGCGAAGGTCGCCGCCCCGCAATTCTGGTCGAAGAACTGGATGGACTCGAACCCCCACCCGATCAGCCGCTTTACGAAGTCAACGGCGGTGCGGCGCGTAGGCTCCGTCCCCAGGCAGCAGGGAGAGCTGGGGCGCCAGCTCTGATCCCAGTTCTCGCGCCAGCGCGTGCCGTCCGCCTCGCGACAGACGCTCGCATCGCCACCGTGCTGCCGATAGTAATCGCGGCCATCGTAGCCGTTCCACAGGTGCCCGATGACCCAGCGCGAACCATTGCAGAAGGAGCCGATATGCCAGCCGCGCTGCCGGGCCTGGCGCGTGAACTCCGCCATGGATGCGTCGCCGCCGACCGGCGGGAAACAATCGGGGTAGACCCAGGAGGCCGCACGCTCCCAGCCCATCATGACCGCCACCAGCGGCCCAACTCGCTCCGCAAGTCTGGCAAGCAGCGGGATGCATTTAGCTTCATAGGGCAGGAATTCCTGGACCGGGAACACCGGGCCGTCATCGAGGATGCCCTGGGGCCGGATGGTGATATAGACCGGGGAGTCCAACAGCCAGTCGGGCACATCGGTGCGGCGGTGCAACGGCGTGGCCCACTTCTGCGTCAGGGTCCATGTGCGGTACATGGTGGCCGCGTCGTACCAGTCGCCCGTGAAGCTGCCGAGGATGGTGTCGTATTCGATCGCGCGCGTCCCCTGGAGCGGCCAATCGCCGACGTGGGCGACCCCGAGGCGCACGCCAGGCTCGCGATGCAGCGCCCTGAACCGCTTGACATTGCCCGCGGTGTCCTGGCAGGCCAGGTAAAGCCCGCCCCGATCGTTGTAGTAAGTCAGGAATTGCGCGAACTGCATGCCGGGGTAGTGATCCAGGTCACCGTTGAGCGCAGTAAACTCCCATGCCCGCCAACTGTCGGGCAGCAGTTTCCCAGTTGGACCGGATGCGCCCCCGCCCGGGGCACGGATAAGCCTGCCGTTGAAGAACGGCAACAGAATCGCCTCACTGCCCGGCTTGCCCCCCAGGTCGTAGGGGCACACAAGGAACGGGAACTGAATGTCAACCACGTTGAGCCCCGCGGCGTTGTCCAGGCTGATGCGCCATCGGCTGAACCGCTCTTGCTGCGACGCCTGCACACTGAACGACACATGGATATCCCGGCCCCCGATCTGATGGTAGGAGGCCGTCAACACCTGGTTGCCATCCCGACGGTCTTGCTGAATCTCGACGGTTTCCGCTTGCCCGGAAGTCAAGAGCCGGTACTCGCGCTCCTCGTCCAGGTAGCCGATGACAAAGGCCGGATGGTCGGGCGCCCAGGCGATGAACTCCTGGTCCGGCATAGCATGCCCCGCCTTTCCGGGCACCGCTTTGCTGCGCAAGGACACCAGGCAGCCGGTCGCGCGATCGAACTTGAGGATGTCTGCTGCTGTTTCGAGGATCAAGGGTGCGGGTTGGGACATGTTTTTCACCTCCGGTCACGGCATTCGATGAGAGGAGTTACGCAGCGTGGGGTCATTGCGAGCGGTTTTTGCGAAGCAATCTCCTCCTCGGAGCAAGGGATTGCTTCGTCGCACACTACGCTCCTCGCAATGACCGTGCCTATATGCGACCGCGCAACTCCTGTCGATGAAATTCACGCACGAGTCCAACGGGATCATCGCCCCGGTCATCCGCAGGTACAGCCTCTAGCGCACCCACGGCGGGTGGCCGGCTTGAACTCCAGAGTCCGGAGAAAACGTTCGCGGCTGTTCATCGGTATTCCTCTTGTCAGCGCTGCGCATCGCGTTCGCGCAGGGCGGGGATCGTGGCGGGATCAATGCCCAGCAGCCTGGCCTTGCACTCGAGGTAGTACAGCCAGTTCTCGTAGGGGATGTCGGGCGGGACGGCGTGATCCAGCGTCGGGATGTAGCCGCCATCCTCGATGAGTGGGGCAATACGGTACATCTCGGCGTCAATTGCGGCGAAGTCCCTGGTAAGCTCTCGCTTGTCGATTCCGCCGGACAGGCCCAGCGCGTGGCCGTAGAGGCGGCGCACCTCGACCGGGTCCATGCCCGCCGCGCGCTCGAGGGGCCAATGGACGGTGACGCCCATTTCGATGAACAGCGGGATCAGCACCCGGGTGTCACCGTCGCTGTCCAACCAGATGTGGCGCACGCCGTGGGCGTGTAGTTGGTCAATGATGCGCCGGTAGCGCGGCATCAGGAACTTGCGAAAGAGCTTGGGCCCGACCAGCGGCCCTCCCTTGCCGGCAAAGTCCTCGAAGAAGTTGAAATAGTCGAACTCCAGGACGTCGAGCGCCGGGTGGATGACCTCCAGCAGGTAGTTTGTCTGGTGGTCGAGGATGTCCTCGGCGAGCACCGGATCGTCGTAGAAGACCATGCAGGCCGCCAGCGTGCCCATCAGCGAACGCATGCGCGAGTACAAGCCGAAGCAGCCGTTGTGGGTCACTGCCAGCGGGTAGTCGCGGCCCTTCAGCCGGCGCACCTCTTCGTCCCACCACATCGGGTAGCGCGCCTCCGAGGTCGCATCGAAGCGCAGCTTGACCTGTGCCCAGTCCTCGCGATTGGTCACGGGCCAGGTCAGACCCTGGTCCATCGACATGCGCGTGCCGTGTGCCTCGCCCTCTTTGAGCGCTTTGGTGACCCGACCGTCGCTGTAGCGCCTGACGATGTAGCGCTCGTCTTCCGAAAGGGTCTCCTCGTCGTAGGCCGGCATCATGCCCAGCACATTGAGCCCCAGGTAATCGATGCGGTCCAGCCCGAAATAGGGGCTGCCGCCGATCATGCTGCCGAGGTGTACGCCGCTCGGCATACCTTCGTCGTGCCAGCGGTCCAGGGTCTGGCCCCACATGCCCAGCTCATGGTTGAAACCGCGGTCGACGGCACCAAACTCCAACGTACATAGGAAACGTTCACGGGAATTCATAGGGTCCTCTCCTTGGCGGCCCAACGGCGGGCGTCGAACTCGTCGAGCATGGCGTCAAGCTTGCGCCGGTAATAGCAGAAATTCTCGAACGACACGTCCGGCGGCGTGGCGTGATCCACGTGGGGGATGTAGCCATTAGCCAGCATGGCCGGCACCCGGCGCTCCAGCTCACGGTCAATGGCATCCTTGCCCGCCGCCAGCGCCTTCTTGTCAATGCCGCCCTGCAATGCCAGGCGGGGATACTGTCGGCGAATCTCGGCCACGTCCATGTGTGACTGCACCTCGAAGGGGTACAACGCAGTGACGCCGCCCTCCATAAACAACGGTATCAGCTTGCGGCAGTCGCCGTCGGTGTCCACCATCAGGAGGTCCACGCCATGGTCGCGCAGCAGGCCACTGAGCTTACGGTAGGGCTTGAGCATGAACTCGCGGAACATGCGCGGCGAGATGAGCGGCCCGCTGCGCCGCCTGGAACAGCACCTGGCCGGCCTGAATGATGACGTTCTGCGAGCCGGTGACCAGGACGCTGTCGGTGACGTCGCCGGCAGAGATACTTTGCTTTCCGTTCATCCTCAGCGCTCCACCTGGTTGGGGAAGGGTTGGCGAGCAGCCGGCCCCCATTATACACCGTGGC
>MNXL01000137.1:7412-8243 GCA_001871755.1 Anaerolineae bacterium CG2_30_64_16 | reverse complement strand
CCGCCGACTCAAAAACCGGGCGGATCATCGAAGCCATCGCCTGGAGCTTGCCCGCCACGTCCCCTGCTCCGGCGCGACTGGCCGCCATCGGCAGATCCAGGCCGGCCAGCCACCCATCCAGCAGCGCCAGGAACACCGCCTGCTTGCTGACGAAGTGGTGATAGAAGGCGCCCTTGCTCACCCCCGCCTGCTGACAGATCTCCGCCACGCCGGTGGCGTCGTAGCCTGTGCGGGAGAAGCAGGCCAGGGCGGCCTCGAGGATCCGGGACCGGGTCTCCTCGCCGCGTTGCTGTTGGCGCACGTGCCAGCTCCTTAAATAACATACCGACCGGTCGGTTACATTTTCGCACAACCGGTCGGCTTTGTCAACTATGGAAAGGTCACCCGCGCAGCTCGCGGAACGGCGCCAGGAACACCGGCCGCCCCGTGTAATGGACGACTCGATCGGCCACGTTGCCCAGGAAGAGGCGGTCCATCCCGCCCCGGCCGTGCGTCGCGATCATGATCAGATCCACGTTCTCGGCCTCGCTCACATCGACGATCGTTCGCGCGGGACCGGAGCCAGTCACCAGACCCCGAACGCGCACGCCCTGTTCCTGCACCTCCCGCACCACGCCGGCCAGATAGCTCTGCGCATTGGCCTCGGCCTCCCGGCGCAGATCTTCCACCGCGCTGCCCATGGGGCCGTAAGTCTCCGGCTCGGGCACCTCGGGCACCGTGAGGAGGATGATCTCGCCCTCGCACACCTCGGCGAACACGAGCGCGTAGGGCAACACCTGCTCTGCGACCGTGGAGCCATCCAGCGGCGCCAGCAGCCGCTTGATCGCCGGC
>MNXL01000137.1:2081-7404 GCA_001871755.1 Anaerolineae bacterium CG2_30_64_16 | reverse complement strand
CGGCCGAACCAGCAACACCGGCCGGGTGACGAGTTGAATCACCGCGTTGGCCACGCTGCCCAGCAGCCACCGCCCGACCCCGGACCGGCCGTGGGTGCTCATCACCAGCAGATCACTCCTGGTTTCCCCGAGCAACAGATTGATCGCCTGGGCGATCGGGCCGGCAGCCACAAGGTAGTGCGTGTCGATCCCACCCCGCTGGATCCGCGCGGCCACCCCCCGCAGATACCCTTCGCGACTCGCCTGACCGGCCTGCAACGCCTCGACGACCGGCCGATCCGCGGCCGGTCTTTGCTCAGCAAGGGGGACCAGCGCCTGGGCCGCGCCCCGCATCGGCAGCACCGAGGCCAGGGTCAGGCTGGCGCCGAACTTGCGACAGAGAGTCTTTGCGAACGGCAACACCCGCTCCGCGGTCTCCGAGCCATCCAGTGACACCATGATCCGCTCGATCGCCACCTGTTGGCCGCGCCAGCGCGCGTGCGGCGCGGGCGGCTGAGGCGGCCCTGGCCGGGTCGCCACGAACGGCGCGCGGGCCAGGAGTGGTGCGACGCGGGGTCTGCCGGCGGGAAAGCCAACGCCCAGCATCGCTTCCTCGCGCCGGCCCAACGCCTCCATCAACGAGCTGGGGGCGCCCAATTTCTGCCGGAAATAGCTAAAGACACCATAGAGCACCGGCAGGAAGAGCAGATAGGTCCAGGCCCCTTCCAGAAAACGCTCCTCGAGGATGATCGCGGTGGCCCCGGTCGTGAGGGTCGCGGCGATGACCGTGCCAGCCAGCGTCGCCATTCCGCCCACCGACAGTTCTTTGCCCAGGCGCCGGATCAGGCGCCTGGCCGCGGCCCAGCCCGTCATGCTCAACAGGATGAACACACCGGCCGCGTAAAGCGCCAGATAGGTTTCCTCGTGCGTGCCGAACAGCAAGAAACAAACCGCGACGATGCCGACCTCAATCCAGACTGGCTTGTCGGCCACCTTGAAGCGATTGCGCTGGCCGAGCACGGCCGGGATGTAGTGGCGGTTCTTCAGTCCCAACGCCAGGTTTTGCAGCCCCTGCGCGCTGGCGGCCGATGCGGAAAGCAACACCCCGACCCCCACCAACGTGCCCAGGTAGGACAATGGAGACGGCAACAACCGGTCCATCGTCTGCGTGAACACGGAGACGTGGGGGTCGGTCGGATTGGAGAGCGCAAAGATGGCCGGGCCGACGATCAGCATCGTGGCCGCGGTTGTGCCCATGACGATCAGCAGGCTGCCGAAGGCCTTGCGACTGCGCGCCTGCGGTGTGCCGTCGTAGGCTGCCACCAGATTGGCAAACACTTCGATTCCCGTCATCACAGCCAGGATGCGCGCGTAGCCGCCCAGGGTGAACTTGAACAGGTACTCCGGCCGGAACGCAGCCAGATTGAAGTCGGGCAGGTGAAAGCCCGTGCGCACGATCGTCGCGCCGATCATCACCCACAGGAGCGCCAGCACCCCGGCCGTGGCAGGGCCAAACGCGCGCGCCGACACTTTGGGCCCGTGGTTGACCACCCAGCCAGTGATCACGCTCAACCCGATCGCCACGAGCGCGCGGTATTGCACGCCCATGAACGCATGGTTGAGCACAGGAAAACGATCCGCCAGGAACGTGACCAGCGCGGCCATGCTGACCAGGAAGGTCAGCGTGTACTCGACGAAGGTGATGCCGGCGTTGACCTTCACGGCCCAGCCGCCGAACTCCTCCTCGCTCAGCCCGCTGCCCCCGCTCCCATCGGTCACCCACGTCATCACCAGGCGGTACATGGCGGACACCATCGCCACGGTGAAAACGACCAGCCAGACGCTGACTCCGAAAGTGATTTGGGCCACACCCCCCACCACGATCAGCTTCAAGAACGGCCCGAAGACATACAGGGGAGAGGTTGCCGGATCCCCGCCGCCTGCCAGTGCGCCTTCGAACGCGTTCGAGAGCTTGCGCGACACGACGTGTGCCATCTGTGCTTTCCTTTCAATACCGATCCCAAATAGCTACGGACAGGTCCCAGCGCCAATGAGGCGTCGGAAACCTGTCCGCCAACCGATTCGCATAGCGCCTTCTCGATCAAGAGGAGCGCGAATCAACCGTCAGATTAGGCCCTAACCAGTTGAATTCTTGCACGACAGGCAAGAATCCACTGATGGCATGTGCCTGGTCGGTTCCGGCTTGTTCGGGTTAGGGGAGTTCACCGGATGGCGCGGCAGCGGGTCGCACCTGGGCGAGCAACAGAATTGCCAGGGCTATGAAAACCGCGCTGAAAAGCCAGATGATGCGGTAGTTGGTGAGGTCGATCAACACGCCGGCCACGAAGGGACCGGTGATAGCCGCCAGGGAGGAAGCGAGGTAGTAGAGGCCGGTGTATGCGCCAATGCTGCGCCTGCCGGACAGGTCATAGACCATCGGCAGCGAGTTGATGTTCACGAGCGCCCAGAACGCGCCCATGACCGCCAGCAGCGCCAGCACCAGGGTGGGGTTGTGGACGATGAAGCCGAGGATCAGGCCGACCACCATGCCGCCTAGCCCGGTGATGATGGTGGGCTTGCGGCCAAAGCGGGTGGCGATCAGCCCGCTGGGGATGGCGAAGATGATCAGGGTCGCGGCGAACGCGGTCAGCATCTGCGTGCCGGTACCCACGCTGACCCCCAACACGTTGCGGGCATACAACGTGAAGAACGCCTCCATCGCGTTCCACCCCACGAACCATGCGAAGATCGCCGCGAGCAGGAACAGGCCGCTGCGGTTCCGGTCGGTCGCCACCTGGCGGATATTGTCCAGCATCCCCGGCTCGGCCGCGCTGGCCGGCTCACCGCTCAAGTCCGGCTCCTGCACGGCCAACAGGACGATGGCGATGGCGATCAGCATGATCCCCGCACCCACGATGAAGGGCAACGGCACGCCCAGCTTGTAGAGCGCGCCGCCGCCGAACAGCGCGACCGCGCCGCCCACGCCGCCCATCAGGTTGATGACGCCGTTGGCCTTGCTGCGCTGTGCGGGCCGGAACAGGTCACCCAGATAGGCGACGGTGGGGGAGCGGAACAGCGCCATGCCGATGTTGGCGCCCAGGATCGCCAGCGCGATCAGGACGAAGTGCTCGCGCACGAACGGCACCAGGATGAAGAAGACCGCGGCCAGCGGCGCGCCGGCCATCAGCCACGGCTTGCGCCGGCCAAAACGCGAGTGGGTGCGATCGGAGCGGCTGCCCACCCACGGCTGGACGAACATGTTGATGATGTTGTCCCACGTCAGGATGAAGCCGATCACCGCGGCCGAGAGCCCCAGGTCCTCCAACATCGGAGGGATGAGGCTATTGAACAGCGGCCAGATGACGCTGATGCCGAAAAAGCCGAAACCGAGGATGAACGTCTTGCGCCAGGGGAAGGGTTGGTCAGCCATGTGAGTTCCTCATAATGATGGTGGTGGTGGTGATAAGAGCGGGCGAACGGATCGACGTTCGCTATCTTACCACAAAACGCGCCCGGCTGAAAAACGGGAATCGCGACGGGGTGCAGTGCAAGGTTTTGCGCGGAGTGTTGCGCTGGGTCATGCTGAGCGGGTCTACGACTCAACGTGGGTTACGAAGACTGACCAGCGAAGCATCCGTGCCATTCGTTCAGCGCAAGCCTTCGGCCTTGAGGGCCTGCCCTGAGGCCCCTCCCGAGTACATCGAGGGGTGCAGCGAAGGGGCCTCAGCCCGAAGGCTCTGTAGCAAGTGGACGGATGCTTCGCTGGTCGATCGCTGCGGTGTACCTTGGGTGGTTGACCCGCTCAGCATGACAGAAGGCAGGTTGCCCGGGCAGAGGATGTGCCCGCGCAAAACTCTGAACCACACCCATCGCGACGTCGGCTTGTCAGGCACACCCCGGATCGACCGCATCGCGCAGGCCGTCACCGAGCAGGAAGAGCGCCAGCATGGTGAGGCCGATCGCCAGGCCTGGGAACAGAGTGAGGTGAAGGCGCGCTGCGCAGGACCCCGAGCCCATCGCTGAGCATGAGGCCCCAGCTCGGCGCGGGCGGCAGCAGCCCGACCCCAGGAAGCTCAGCCCGGCCTCGGCCACCATCGCGCCGGGGATGCCGAAGGAGAGCGCGACCACCAGAATGCCGGCCAGGTTGGGGAGGATGTGGCGGAGCAGGATCTGGGCGTCGGAGGCGCCGACGCTGGCCGCGGCCGTGACGAACTCGGCCTGTTTCAGTTGCAGAACCTGGCCGCGCACCAGCCGGGCGACGCCGGCCCACGAGGTAAGGGTGAGGGCCACCAGCAGGTCGCCGAAGCTCCGCGCCATCACGGTCATGAGGATGATCAAGAAGAGCCCGGTCGGAAAGGCGAAGAACAGGTCCACGACGCGCATCAGGAGCGCGTCCAGCCGGCCGCCGTAGTAACCCGCTGCGCAACCGAGGGCGACCCCGATCACCATCACCGGCGCCTGGCTGAGGAAACCGACCGCCAGGGAGATGCGCGCGCCGAAGAGCAGCCGGCTCAACACGTCTCGCCCCTGCTTGTCGGCGCCGAGCCAGTGGTTGGCGTTGGGCGGCTCCCGCAAGTGGTCAAAGTCTACGGTCAGCGGCTCGTACGGCGCCAACGTCGGCGCCAGGCTGGCGCCGACGATCAGCGCGCCGAGGAAGACTATCGCCGCCAGCGCCGCCCGGTCACGTCGCAGCCGCCCCCAGATCCCTTGCCAGTATCCTGTCACGGGTCCTCCCGCTCTGAGAATCGCACCCAACCCCCCGACCCCCTTCCTTCGCAGGGAAGGGGGAGCGTCGGTCCCCCCCTCTCTTGGTAGGAGAGGGGGGCAGGGGGGTGAGGTTTTCATCCGCCGTGGCGCCGAGCCCGATATGAAAGACCGCCTACCCATTTCGCGCCAGGCGGATGCGCGGGTCCAGCAGACCGTACGCCAGATCGACGGCCAGATTGAGCAGGATGATCAGACCGCCCGACAGGACCGCGCCGGCCATGATCAGCGGGTAGTCACGATCTGCGGCCGCGTAGACGAAAGCCGCGGCCATGCCGGGCACGTTGAAGATGGTCTCGACGAAAAAAGAGCCGGTCAGCAGGTGGGCCGCCAGCGGGCCAGACAGCGTCAACACCGGCAGCAGTGCGTTCTTCAAGACGTGCCGGCCGATCACCTGACGGGACTTGAGGCCTTTGGCGCGCGCAGTACGCACGTAGTCGGCGCCCAGCGTTTCCAGCGTGGCCGCGCGGGTGAAGCGGATCACCGTGGCCAGCGGCCCCAGCGCCAGTACGCAGATCGGCAGGATCGCCCGCGCGGGCGCGCCCCAACCGATCAACGGGACCAGCTTGAGCCTGGCCGA
>MNXL01000137.1:0-2049 GCA_001871755.1 Anaerolineae bacterium CG2_30_64_16 | reverse complement strand
GACCGCGCGGCCCAGGTGGTCGATCTCGCGTCCCCGGCCGGTCGCAGCGCTCACGCCGAGCGGCACGCCCAACCCCAGCGCCAGCAGCACGGCCCCGAGACCGACCTGTGCGGTGGCTGGCCAGGTGCGGCCCAGCACCTGCTGCACGCGCTCGTTCGCCACCTCCAGGGTGTAGTCGTCCAGAGCGCGAATGCCCACGGTCGCCGGGTCCGGCTCTTCACCAGTGTAGAAAGCGCGTGCGCCCTTGAGATCGACGAGCTGCCAGTATTGCCCGCCGCAATAGAGGTTTGGCGCCAGGTTGCGCTTGACCGCCCACTCGAGGTCGTGCGCGGTGACAGGCGCGCCGTCGGTCCACTGCACGTCCTGCCGGAGGTTGAACCTCCAGATGGCGCCATCGGCGTTGGGCGCCCAGCTCGCGGCGATGTCGGGTTGCGGCCGGAGCTGGTCGTCCAACGCGATCAGCGCGCTGAACATCAGGGAGTTGATGAAGTAGCTGTGGTAGGCGCCCGAACAGCCGGGATCGGCCGCGGCGCCCACGTCCCCCCGGTTGAGCGGCATGTTGATGCGCAGGATGCGCGGGCGGGCGTGGCCGGCGACGGGTTGGCCGTAGAGAGCAGCGCGGGCAGTGGCTGGCAGCCAGCCACGAGAGCCATGCAGGCGCCCGCGGCGGAAAGCCGGAGAAAATCACGCCGGGTGAGATGGCCCAGGCTGGAGCGATGGGACCTGGTGTGGTCGGTGGTCACGTGGATGCTTCCTCTTGGGTAGTGTGGTATGCCGCAGCGCGGCGGGTCTCCAACTCCCGCAACCGTTGCCGCGCCAACTGCTCGGCCGGCAGGTTGCCGCAGCGACGGTGAACGCGCACGGCCTCTTCCAGCAGGCGCCGCGCCTCATCCCACCGGCCGAATTCCATCAGCGCACAGCCGATGTGGCTTTTGATGGTCGCGCACCCCACTTCGTCGCCGTAGGACGCCACCAACTCCAGCGCGGCCTCGAACCAGCGCAGCGCCTCATCCCACCGCTCGCCGCGAGCGGCCGCATGCCCGATGAACAGTTGGGCTTTGGCGTGATAGGTCACATCACCCGCGGCCGCCGCCAGGGAGAGCGCCCGCTGCAACCGGCGTTCGGCCTCGGCCAGCTCGTCCAGTCCCAGCAGCGCCCGCGCCGCGTCGATCAACCCATCGGCCTCCTGCGCCAGCGCGTTCAAGGTGGCAGCCAATGCGGCGACCTCCTCCGCACAGGCCAGCGCCCGGTCATAGGCTTCCGCGTTCAAATATGTTTCTGCCAGGCCCATGGCGACTTGGAGTTGCCGCGGCCGATCTCCGGCCGAGATGGCCCACCGTTGGTTCTCCTCGGAGAGGGCGATGCTCTCGTCAAGCCGATGCAGCCGCCAGCAAATGGTGCTGATGTGATGGCGCAACGCGAACTGGCGCTCGGGGTCCGCCGCAACGCTTGCCCTGGCGAACAACTGCCACAAGAGCGCTTGCCACTCGTGCCACCCTCCCAGCCACATCATGTGCCCATGCATCGCCAAGGCCAGGTCAATGGCCACATCGAGCGAGCCATCGCAGGTCGCACACCACGCCAGGGCGCGCAGCGCGTGCCCGCGGGCCTCCAGCAAAGCTTCTTGCTGATGCGCGTGGCCGGTCCAGAAGACCAGCCAGTGGCGGGCCGCCCGATCCATGCCGGCCAGGAACTGCGCGCGGGGGTCCGAGTCGATCATGCCGGCTGCCCCGGTGGATGCAGCGAGAACCCGCGGCCCAGGCCCACGAGATCGGACAAAATATATACTGCCCACGGGCATAAACTGCGTTTCTTCGAGTCCCGCAGAAGTTGCTTTGTCACCCCTTCGCTTCACCCCTCGATGTACTCGGGAGGGGCCTCAGGGCAGGCTCTGAGCGGGTGAGTCCCGTGAGGTGCGTTGCGGCGAAAATCCAGCGAAGAGCCTGCCCTGAGCGCAGTCGAAGGGGTCTCGTTGCGACACCGGATTCTTCGCTGGATGCTCGCCGTCGCGAGAAGTCAGGGGCAAACCCGCTCAGAATGATTATACTG
>MNXL01000136.1 GCA_001871755.1 Anaerolineae bacterium CG2_30_64_16 | reverse complement strand
GGCCTCGATCAGAATGTCCAGGTCAAAGGTCACTCTTGGGACGCCGTGCAGAATTGCGGCGATGCCCCCGATGGTCACGTACTTGACCTTGTGTTTGTGTAAGGACGAGTACACGCCCCGCAACTGGTTCAACATGCTTTTGCTCCACGATGCGCGGGTTGGCCGCCAGAATGAGATCGGTGAACCAACACAGCATATCCATCCGCTCTTCCATGGTGAGTGATTGGAACCAGCGCGCTTTGGCTTCCAGACTCTCGTCTGCCCAGTCATGAGAGATGATCTGGTTCATCTTGGCGCCGCCTCTCTACTTCTTATCGATGATTGCTTCGACCGTCTGGATCATGGCTCACCTCCATCTCCGCGCTCATTTGCTCCGCTCAACGGCTCTATTATACGCCCGTTTGCGTCAGACTCATAGCGCGCTGCGTGCCACGTGACCCTCACGGATCACGCAGCACGGTTCACGTTTCACGCATCACGTTTAGAAGATCGGATCCATCATCAGCGCCGGGTGCCCGGTCGCTTCCAGGTGAACCAGTAGCCCGTCCACATCGGTGCAGATCGTCTCGTCGGCGATCTTGCTGATCAGATCCGGATCCCCTTCGCGCTCCGCCACCTCTTGCAACTCGGCGGCCATGGTCTGCTTCAGGATGCTGGACATCCAGACGATGCGCTTGAAGCCGCCGTCGGCCGAGATGAATTTGGGGCTGGTGAGGTAATACTTGCCGATACCCATCACGCCGGGGGTTTGCAGACCGCCGCCCGCCATGCCGGCCAGCGTGCTGAAGGTCATGCCCGCCGGGGTCATGCTGGTGTCCTCCCGGCTAACCACCATCACGCCGTTGGCTTCAGGGACCAACATCATGATGCACTCGAAACAGCCGCAATTCTTCACGTGGATGCCGTTCGCCAGGTAGCTGTTAATGTCGAGCAGGCTCAGGTTGTAAACGTGCGCGTGCTGGCCCGCGTTCGCTACCGTCTCCACCTGGGTTACGGTGTCCAGGAAGTAATCGTTGTCCAGGAACGGCGTCAAGACGGCAGCCGTCTCTGGCGCTTCTGCCACAACCTGCCGGACATTGTCGGCTACCGGCCGGGAGCGGCCGGTCTTGTAGGAGAAGAGGGTCGAGGGGCTGAGCGCCGTCGCGCTTTCCGGTAGTCCCGCCAGCGCCTTGCCCGCGGCGAACGGTAACACCTCGGCCTGGGTTATGTCAAAACTCCTCCCAGCCCAGTGTTTGAGGGCATAAACGTAATCACCCTCGCGTATTTCATCGGCGCGGGCCCAAGGGCCGTGCCCGTTCCGTTCCCACCGGTCACCCGCCACCTCGTGGTTGGGTGTGAGAGTCAACTCCAGGCCGGACCTGGTGCGGATGCGGATGAGCCGCTCGGGGGCGGGGTTCTTGTGGACACCCAACAGCTTGCTCGAAGCAAGTAGACCGGCCTCGTTGAGCGTGGACAACTGCTCTCCGGCCCGCTCTTTCTGCCACTCGTCCACGAAGTCGCCGATGCGCCGCAGGCGGCCGTCAACCAGCACCTCCGCGTCCGCGGTCAGACACGCGGTCATGGGGTTCTCCATGATCGAGTACATGGCGACTTCCTGCACGGTACCCTGGCTGTTTTTCACTGCGACCTGGTTGAGCCCTTCCCAGTAGCCTTTGATCGGGTCGATGGCCCGGCCCTTTTTGACCGGCTGGTTCGGCCCGGTGGGATTGATCTCGAAGCTGGCCTTGCAGTCCAGCCAGTTGTACGCGCCGCACAGGCCCAGGCGCTGCGGACTGACCAGGCAGACGTGCGTGGGTGCGAAACTCTGGCACAGCGTGCAGGTGTAGAATTCTTCGACCCGCTCATCGGTCAGGTCGGCCAGCCGGCGGTTGCGGAAATCGTACGCATCGCGCGCTTTGCCCAGCCACTCCTGGAACAGAGCCGGATCGGTGATGATCTTGACCTGCACTTTGTCCACGATGGCGCCGAAGTCGGCCATGAAGCGGGCGTGGAGGATGTCGCCGAAGTGGCGCAGACTGAAGCCCTTTTCAGCCGCCGCGGCGCCGATGCGAATCCAGGTGATGTCGCGCTGGCCGATATGTTGAATGCCGCTGGCGCCGTTGACGAAGTAGTGGATCTGGCGCTCCAGCACGGGCTCGAAGTCGGTCTGCATCTTGCGGCCGGCCACTTCCACCAGGATGCTCATGTCCATGGCTCCGGCGTCCGGCACAGCGGAGAAGTCCGGGCCAATGAGTTCGATCTTGCCGTCCTCGACCTGGTCCATATTCACCATGCGCAAGTACTCGAACGCCCTGCTATACTTGCCGCCGAACTCGACCCGCATGTCCTTCTTGCGCACCACTTCACCCTCGAAGGCCGAGCCGTAGGGCACCGGCACCGGCACCTCGGTGATCTTGACTTTGACGCCGCGGACCTCGATGGCCCGCTGCACGAATTTGGCGGCCTTTTCCGCATCGGTCTTCCCAGCGATCTCATTCCAGGGCATCGAGATGACGTGTTCGTAGCGGGTGACACCGGTGGGCAAGATTTCCGGGATGATCGTGTCGGCGATGGTAGGAAAACCATAAGAGATGGCCCCGGCCGCGGCCGCGTACTTCAGGTCGTCTACCTCGCCCAAGGCCAGCACGAAAGCAAAGACCCGGAACTTATTGTAAAGCAGGATATTGCGCCATTGGCCGCCCTTCATGCCGCCAAAGGTCAACGCCGAGCGCGTGGCAAACCCCAGGGCATAGATGGCCGAGATGGTGTCGCGTCCGAAGGGGACGATGTAGGTGTCATATCCCATCTCCACCCCTTCCTCGTTCAACTGGTCGATAATGGAGCGTCCGTTGACGTTGCCGGAGAGGAAGACCAGGATGTTGCGCTGTTGGAGTTCTCGCACGATGGCCACGGCGGCCGCGTTGGAGCGAGCCGCACCGACGATGGCCGCAAACCCCGGCATCCGGCCATCCACCAACTGGATGCCCCAGGAACGGAGTTGGATGTCGTCGATCGGGCCGTTGAGATGGCCATCGCCGTTCTCAGCCTGAAACTCAGGGCTGGTGAAAGAGGTGCCGCCGGCCAGGTGGAAGCCAGGGTAAAGCTCGGGCTGATCCCCATAGGCGAAGCGGACGCTCTCGATGGTCTCCGCGGCCAGGATGGTTGCCATCCCAGAATCCAACGTCTCGCCCAGATAGGGCATCCATAGACTCTCATCCGGCAAGGGGTGCAGGAGTTTCTTGGCGTGCTCCATCACCGGCGCCAGTTCTCCCAGTTTGGTGACCTCGGCGCCCAACATGCCGTGGATGACCGGCAGGTAGTAAGCGGTATTGGGGAAAGCGACTTCGTAGTCGGGCCCCTTCTCGGCAATGGCCTTTTTGAGCAAAGCATCTGCCTCGCCCACGAGGGCGTTGGCGCCGCGCATAGCTCTTGTAGCTATGTATTTTGACATCTCATGTTCTCTCTTTCTTCGCGTATCGCGTATGGCTTATCGCGTATCGCCTGGCGCAAGGCTTTGCGAAAGTTAGTGGTTTTACGAATCAGCCGCCATACACCGCTTCGATCCGCGCCTCCAGCGGGAGCACGAACAGGTCGGCCATCCGCCAGTCGCCGCTCTTGCCCCATTTGGATGCGTCATATTCGGCTAACCCCAACGCAGCCCGTTTCTTGTCGATGTGCTCCAACGATCGGCGGACGATTTCATCTTCATCTTCAAGGAACTCCAATTTGCCGCCGACTTTCTTCTCCCAACCTTCGCTTATGAGCCGGGTCACGGTCTCACTGCCCTCGACCGGGCTTCGACCGCCCATGATGACGTAGGCCCCGGAGGCTACACAATAAGCGGCGATAGAGAGGGCTTTCTCGCTCATCCACTCCGGCGCCAGGCCAACGGCGGGAATGTCGGCGATGTCATTGCCCAGACCGGTCTCGGTAGCCATCTGTGAAAGCACGGTCAGGATGCGGGAGTTATCCACGCAAGAGCCCATGTGGAGCACTGGCGGAATGCCGATGGCCTCGCACACCTGGCGCAGGCCAGGGCCGGCTACTTCCAGTGCCGTCTCGGGAGTCATATAACCTTGCTTGGCACTCGCGATGGCCCCGCAGCCGGTCTCTACCACCAGGACATCATTCTGGATGAACTGGGTCACCAGGTAGCGATGCAGGCTGTCGTGACAGGTGCGAGCATTGTTACAGCCGATATTGGCTACTACCCCCCGGATGCGGCCCTGGATGATAGCGTCGTTGAGCGGGCGGAAGGAGCCCCGGTAGAGCCCACCCAGGGCATAGTCGATATACTCGTGAGAGAAACCGGGTACCATCGGGCTATGGATATCGGGAATGAAGGTTTTCCCGCGTTCTGGGAAGCGGTCGATCGCTCGCCTGACGATCCTCTTGGCAATCTCCATGGCATGGTGCTCATCGAATTCGATGTGGGTGGCGCCGGTGATCTTCACCTTGTGCGAGGTGGTAATCAGTTCGGTGTGGAACTGGTCCGCCACAGGCACCAGTCCTTGCATGATGCACTGCACGTCGACGACCATCGCCTCGACCGCGCCGGTGAGGATGGCCAGTTCTTGCTGCAGGAAGTTACCTGCCAGGGGGACACCCTGTCGCATCAGCGCTTCGTTGGCGGTGCAGCAGATACCGGCCAGGTTGATGCCGTTAGACCCCTTGCTCCTGGCGTACTCGATCAAGTCGGGGTCCTGCACGGCCGCGACGATCATTTCTGAGAGAGTCGGTTCGTGGCCGTGAATGACGATGTTGACCATGTCCTCACTGAGGACACCCAGGTTGGCCTCGGTTAGCACAGGGGCAGGCGTACCGAAGAGGATGTCCGAGATGTCAGTGGCCAGCATCGAGCCACCCCAGCCATCACCCAGCGCGCAACGCAATGTCTGATCCAGGATGTGCTCGGCGTCCTGGTCGTTGCCGATGTGGGTGCGGTGCAGGAGGTCCACGACCTCCCGGTCGATGTTACGGGGGGCGAGTTTTTGGTCGCGCCAGATTTGTTGCCGCCTGGCCGGCGCGCGTTTCAGGGTTTGGAGTTCTCCTCGGATCCGGCCAAACTCCCCCAGGGCCGCCAGGGCTACATCATGCGCGACCTCTTCCAGCGGCCGGCCATCTGCTTTGACACCCAGGTGGCCGGCTAGTTGTTGCAACTTGAAGGGGTCCCGAACCCGATAGTCAGGGGCTTGCCCTTCGGTGGCCTCCAGCAGCGTGTAGGCCAGATCGCGGCCGTGGTCGGAGTGGGACGCCGCGCCAGACGCCACCGCGCGAGCGAAGTTGCGGGCGACGATCGTGTCTATCGTGGCCCCGCAGACACCACGCTCGGTTTTACCAACCAGGCGACAGGGTCCCATCGCACAGTGTTTGCAGCAGAGGCTCTTGGCCCCAATCGGGCAGGGGGCGCTCGCATCGGCCCGCGCGAAGGAGGTCTCTATCTCCAATTGATAGGCGTGTTCCAAAAGA
>MNXL01000322.1 GCA_001871755.1 Anaerolineae bacterium CG2_30_64_16 | reverse complement strand
TGCCACGAAGATCGGCACGTCGCCGATGATCTGGATCCTCAACTCTCCGGCACGGCGCTTTAGCGCGGTCCACTGCTCGGCAAAGAGCCATTGCAGGTACTCGTGATAGGTTGCGTCATCGGCGAGCGTGTCGCGGTAGTGCCGCAGAGTTTCCGGTTCGCGCACCGCGATCTCCCGCGGCCAGCCCTGCCAGCTCCCGCCGCCGAAGTGCGCCTTGAGGGCCATGAACAACCCGTAGTCGGCCAACCAGTGGGCGTTGTCCCGGCGGAAGGCCTCGAAGCCGGCGCGCTGGTCGGCCGTGGCGTGCGCCTTGAAGTGCGCGTAGCTCTGCCGGAAGAGCCGTTCCTTGTATGCGATCACAGCCGGGAAATCCACGCGGTCGGCCGGGAACGCAGGCGCCTCGGCCGGCCCCCGCGCGCCAGCGGGGGCGAGCGCCTCGCGCGGCAGCAATCCCGACCAGGCCAGCCCGTCGGGGCTGATCAACAGCGGGTTGCCCGCGAAGGTCGAGAAGGACTGGTAGGGGGAGTCGCCGTAGCCGGTGGGGCCGAGCGGCAGCACCTGCCACAGCTTCTGTTTGGCCGCGGCCAGCCAGTCAAGGAAGTCGTAGGCGCCTTGGCCCAGGTCGCCGATGCCGTACCGGCTGGGGAATGAAGTCGGGTGGCACAACACGCCGCTTGATCTTGGAAAGCCCATAGTTACCTGCCTTTTGACACAAACACAGTGCTCAAGTGACTTGCGGGAGTTCCTAACCCGGACAAGCCGAAACCAAGAAGGTGACAACCTTGCCCACACAGTTCTTGCACAAAAAGCAGGGATTTCGTGGGTTAGGCCCTATCTGCTTTCGCAGAAACGGGGTGGGAGACTCTGCGCTATCTCCAGTATACCCACCGGGTCAGCCGGGGTCAAGAAATGGCAGGCATCTCGTCACACCCGCGAAAGCGGGTGTCCGATTGTCACGGCCTGGATTCCCGCTTGCGCGGGAATGACGGATCATACGCCTCGTCACACCCGCGAAAGCGGGTGTCCGGTAGTCACGGCCTGGATTCCCGCTTTCGCGGGAATGACGGGTAACCAGGATGATGCGCGCATCCACCGCCATCACACCCTCCCCCTCCGCCAGCACCAGCAGCGGGTTGATGTCGAGCTCGGCGATCTCGGGATGGTCGGCGGCCAGTTGGCCGACGCGCACGATGACATCGGCCAGCGCGGCCCGGTCGGCCGGGGGCGCGCCGCGCAGCCCGGTCAGCAGCCTGGCCGAGCGCACCTCTGCGATCATCTCCCACGCATCGGCCGGCGCCAGCGGGGCCAGCCGGAAGCTGACATCGGCCAGCGCCTCCACGTAGACGCCACCCAGCCCGAACATGACCAGCGGCCCGAAGGTGGGGTCGCGCTTGACGCCGACGATGACCTCCTGCCCGCCGGTCACCATCTGTTGCACCTGCACCCCGCGGACCTGCGCGGCGGGATGGGCCGTCGCCGCACGGCCGATGAGCGCCTGGAAGCCAGCGCGCGCGGCTTCCTCGTCCTGCACATTCAAGATCACTCCGCCGATGTCTGTCTTGTGAAGGATGTCAGGGCTGATCAGCTTGAGCACGACTGGAAATCCGATGCCCCGGGCAAACGTAGCGGCCTCGTCCGGGCTGGTCGCCAGCGCCTCGAGCGGCGTGGAAATCCCGTACGCCTCCAGCAAGGGCCGGCTCTCGGCAGCGTCCAGCGCAGGCCGCCCCGCCGACCGCGCGGCCAGGATCGCGTCGTGCGCCTCTCGCCTCGCCTCTGCCCACTCATCGCCCCACCTGGCATCTCCTGCCCCCTGCCCCCTGACTCCTGTCTCCTGACTCCTGCCCCCTGCCTCCTGCCCCCTCATCCGCTGCACCCACCGCGCCCGGCGCCACAGCACGCCGAACGCCGCCACCGCGTCATCCGGGAAAACGTAAGCCGGGATTTGGCCGGCATGGGCTGCCTGATAGGCTGCATCGAGGCTGGCTTCGCCCATCAAGCAGGCCAGCACCGGCCTGGCCGGGCCGCTCTGCGCGCGCGCGGCCGCGGCAAACGCCTCCACCACGGCCACCGGGTGGACCAGCGCCTGCGGCACCAGGATCGCCAGCACGCCGTCCACCGCTGGATCGGCCAGCACCGCGTCGAGCGCCCGCTGGTAGTCCCCCTCGTCCGCGCCGCCGAGCAGGTCCACGGGGCCGGCCACCTGGGCATCGGGATGCAAAAAGCCGCGCAGGACGGCCTGGGTCTCGGGACGGGTGTGGGCCAGTTGCAGCCCGGCCGCCTCCAGCGCGTCCGCGGCCAGCGCGGCCGGTCCGCCGGCGTTGGTGAGGATGGCGATGCGATTGCCGGCCGGCAGCGGCTGGTAGGCCAACGCCAACGCAGCGTCGAACAGCGCCTGGATGCTCTCCAGCTCGACAACGCCTGTTTGGACACACGCCGCGCGGAAGGCCGCGTGGACCCCGGCCAGCGCGCCGGTGTGCGAGGCGGTCGCGGCCTGACCGCTGGCGGTCCGGCCGGCTTTGATCGCCAGCACCGGCTTGACCGCCGCCGCCTGGCGCAACGCGTCCACGAAGGCTGGCCCGCCCTTGACGTCTTCCAGATACAGGGCGATGACCCGACTGACGTCGTCGGCGGCCAGGAACGGGATCACGTCGGTCTCGTTGACGTCGGCCTCATTGCCCACGCTCAGAAACCGGCTGAACCCGATGCCGCGGCCGACCGTCCAGTCGATGATGCCGCCGCACAGCGCGCCCGATTGCGACACAAACGCGATGTGGCCGCGCGGGGGTGTGCCCTTCACAAAGGTGGTGTTGAGCGGCGTGTGCGTGTCGATCACGCCGATCCCGTTCGGACCCATGACGCGCATACCGTAGCGCTGAGCGATTTCCACCAGCTCCTGCTCCCTGGCAGCGCCTGCCGGCCCCACTTCGCGAAAACCGCTCGATATCACCACCACGGCCTTGATTCCCCGTTCGCCGCACGCCGCCAGCGCCCCCGGTACCAGGGCTGCGGGGAGAATCAGCACCGCCAGCTCGACCGGGTCGGGCGCCGCGCCGATGTCGGGGTAACAGCGCAGCCCCAGGATTTCGCTGGCCTTGGGGTTCACGGGGTAGATGGGGCCGGGATAGCCACGCTCGGGGTCGGTCAGGTTCTGGACGATCCCGTAGCTGAGCTTGCTCGGATCGCGGCTGGCG
Organism: Anaerolineae bacterium CG2_30_64_16; assembly: GCA_001871755.1. Classification (GTDB taxonomy): domain Bacteria; phylum Chloroflexota; class Anaerolineae; order CG2-30-64-16; family CG2-30-64-16; genus CG2-30-64-16. Next base: position 2,392 of record MNXL01000322.1, on the reverse strand, counting down.
CCGATCACGGCGACGCCGTTCGGCGTAAAGAAAGGCGCGAGCGAGGCGGAACGGGGTGGCAGTGTCAACATGGGAACTCCTTTGTTCTTTTTGTACAAAACGAGGTTTACAGCAGCACCGCCAGCTTATCCGGCACATCGGTGATGATCGCATCGACGCCCAGGTCGATCAACCGACGTATGTCGGCTTCTTCATTGACGGTCCAGACCCGCACCGGCAGGCCCATCTTGCGTGCCCGTGCCAGATATCCGGCGTCAACCATCCGGGTGGCGGGGTGCAGGCCGTCCGCTTTGCTGAACCGCCGGGTCAGATCCCAGCGCATCCAGGCGGGCAGATCGGCGTCGAGCAAGAGCGCGCACTCGATCTCCGGGCCGGCCCCTTTGGCGCGGCGCAGCGCAAACGGGTTGAAGGAGCTGATCACCACCTGCTCGACCATGTCGTGAGCGCGCACCGCGGCCACCACATCTTTGCCGATCCCGATGGTGGCCGCATCCAGCGATTTCAGCTCGATGTTGATCAGGAGCTTGCCGCGCAGCAGGTCCAGGACCTCGTCCAGTGTGGGGATGGGCGTGCCTGCAAATTTCGGATCAAACCAACTCCCCGCGTCCAGCTTGCGGAGCTCCTCCAGAGTGTGCGAAGTGACCCGACCGGTCCCGTTGGAGGTCTTCTCCAGGGAAGGATTATGGAAGACGACCAGGTGGCTGTCGCTGGTGTACTGGACATCCAGCTCCACGCCATCGGCGCCCAGGTCGACCGCAGCCTGGAACGCGGGCAGCGTGTTTTCGGGCGCGACCTGGTTGGCGCCGCGGTGCGCGAAGATCAGTGGACGGTTGAGAGACGGGCGTTTCATAAGGATGTACCTCCGGCGGATTGGCAGATGGCAGATGGCAAAGGGCAAAGGGCAAATCGCAGATGGCGAATGGCGAATGGCAAATGGCAAGAGGCAAATCGCAAATCGCAAATCGCCTCGTCACGGCTACCGATACTTGCGCGCCAACTCTTCTAACACCTGGCCGTCCCACAGGTCGATCGGCTTGCCGGCGGCCCAGTCATGCGCCTGGCGGGAGACGCCCCCGGTGGTGACCAGCCACCCGTAGTCGGCGGCTTCGTGCATCATGGCGCCATACAGATCGCGCACAGTCGGCTCGCCCACCGTGCCCCGGTAACGCTTGCACTGCACCAACCCATGGCGCACCCGGTTGTTGGCGACTTCCAGGTCGATGCCGTGATCGGCGACATCCTGCGTGTTCTTGACGCGGTAGCCTATCAGCTCGAACAACATGCCGCTCCACGTTTCGAATTCGCTGGGCTCCAGCGCGAGCATCTGGGCGATGGTGCGGACTTTGCCGAAACGCTGGCGCAGGTTGTCCCGGCTGGTGGCGCGCTCGGTCAGGAGCACAGGCCCGGCCAGGGCCAGCATGTGCAACAGGGCCAGGACCAGCGGCAGCCACCAGGGCAGCCAGGGCAGCCGGTTGTCGACGAGGGTGAACGCAATGACCGCCGGCCAGACGACGATCCACAAGGCCAGGGCGCCCAGCCACGGCCACGGGGTCTCCCCGGCCGGCACCAATTGGACGTCCGCCAGGCCGCGCGTCAGGCTGCGGACCGTGCCGGCTCGTTCCATCTGCGCTCGCGCCCGGTCCACCTCGGCCTGGGTGGGCATCCAGTCCGGTTCACCGTTGCCGCGGGCCTCCGGTTCCGGGAAGAAGAGCGATCCAAGCCCGCTCACGGTGCGGCCTCGTTCGGGGCGCCCCCTGGCCCAGGCCGCGGGTTGTACGCGCCGTTGCGGAACCAGTAGCGGGCGGTCAACAGCTCGATCGCATCCACGTCGCGGGTCAAGAGCACGGTCAGCTCATCCGCCATTGGCAGCAGGCGTTCTCGGATAACGGCGCGCTTGGCCGGTCCGTCCACGACGAACGCCGTCGCTGTCTCCAATGCGGACCACTGGCCCGCGAAGTCCACCAGCCCGAGCAGCGCCAGCCGGTATTCGTTTGACGTCAGCGCAAGGACGACGTCGCGCCGGCTTTCCGATGTCGCCGTCGGGTCGCGGGCGTCGGCCGTTGATTCGGGCACGTGGGTCTTGTTGCTCAATCAGGATACTCCTCTGTCGTTGGAGACCTCGAACATTGCGTATTGACTTCAAGAATAGACGCTGTGGCCGGTCTATATTTGGATCAAATGACCCCTCCCCTAACCCGGACAAGGCCGCTGCGCTTACAAGCCGGAACCAACCAGGCACATGCCATCAGAAGATTCTTGTCTGTCGTGCAAGGATTTAACTGGTTAGGACCTACACCGGCGACACCTCTGACGAGGCTGATGGTTCCTGAAAGTAGGGATTGCCGGCCAGAACTTCAGGATGATGCTCATGGATGATTTCAACGTAGGCCTG
>MNXL01000196.1 GCA_001871755.1 Anaerolineae bacterium CG2_30_64_16 | reverse complement strand
GAAGGCGTCGGCCCATTCGGTTTTCATGCGGTTGGTGTAGACGCCTCCTTCGCTCTCCGGGTAGGCGTAGAAGTCCACTTCGAGCGGCGGCAGGAAGCGCAGGCCGCGGGTGACGCGCGGCGCCTCCTCGTCCTCCGGGAGGCGCCACGCCACCGGTGCGACCAGGTTGCCGATGCAGCCGACCGTCACTTCGCGGCCGCGCACAAAGCGCTCCACCAGGATCGGCTGGTGATAGCGGGCAAGCTGCTCGACCAGCCGATCCCTGAGTTCGCTTTCGTCCTTGACGATCGACGTGCCGCTGACACCTATGCCGGTGCCTTCCCGGCTGGGCTTGACAAAGAGCGGGAAGAGCAGGTCGGGGTCTAGCGGCTCGTCAGCGCGCTCGAAGACCTGGAACGCGGGGGTCGGCAGGCCGTGAAAGTGCAAGACCCGCTTGGTCATCGGCTTGTCCAGGGTGAGCGCCAGCGTCAGCACGCCGCTGCCGGTGTAGGGGATGCGCAGCATCTCCAGGATGGCCGGCACGTGCGCCTCCCGGCTGTCACCCCAATGGCCCTCGCAGATGTTGAAGCAGATGTCCGGCTTCAGGCAGGGCAGCGTCTCCACCAACGACAGGTTGCCCTCCAGGAAGGTGGCCCGATGGCCGCCGGCTTCCAGCGCGGCGATGATGGCATTCACCGTGATGTCGGAATCCAGGTCGGCCCAGGCGTCTGCGGGCATGCCCGCATAGTGGGGCGCGTTGCGCTTCAAGTTGGCCAGGACGGCAACGTTCAGTCCCATCAGGCGGTCTCCATGGGGTTGACCCCATTGGAATGCGCCGCGGGCACGGCCTCAACGGCGTCGAGCGGCTTGAACACATCCCAGGTGATTTTGCCCAGACGCTGATGGGTCCGGTCGAAGCCCGCGGGCTTGATGTTGTCCATCTGCCCGGCCAGCAGTCCCGCCACGCCCTCCTGGCCGGCCTCGCTGTAGCGCTGCGGTTGCTCGGGGCGGGCTGTGGTGTGACCCGTGTAGTCGTTGGGCTCGTTGTAGGTGGTGATGAAGCCCTCGAAGTTACGCAGCACCACCTTGCCCGGCGCCTGGCTGATCAGGTATTGCGGCATGACCGGGATCTTGCCGCCGCCGCCGGGCGCGTCCACCACGTAGGTCGGGATGGCGTAGCCGCTGGTGTGCCCGCGCAGGCTCTCGATGATCTCGATGCCCTTGCTGACGGTGGTGCGGAAGTGCCCGGCGCCCTCGACCAGGTCGCACTGGTACAGGTAGTAGGGCCGCACCCGGTTGCGCACCAGTTTATGAACCAGCTCTTTCATCACATCGGGCGAGTCGTTGACGCCCGCCAGCAGCACGGTTTGCGCGCCCAACGGGATGCCGGCGTCGGCCAGCCGGGCCAGCGCAGCGGAGACCTCGGGCGTGATCTCGGCCGCGTGGTTGAAGTGAAGGTTCATCCACAGCGGGTGGAACTGGCGCAGCATGGCCACCAGACTTTGCCCTGAGGAACTCGAAGGGTCCGCGGTGATGCGCTGCGGCAGGAAGACCGGCACGCGGCTGCCGATGCGGATGATCTCGACGTGGGGGATGGCGCGCAGGCGGCGCAGCAACCCTTCCAGGATCCGTTGCGGCAGGATCAGGGGGTCGCCGCCGCTCAGCAGCACGTCGCGGATTTCGGGTGTCCGGGCGATGTAGTCGATCTGCGCGTCGTAGTCGCTGCGGCTGAACTGCGCGGCGGGATCGCCCACCAGGCGGCTGCGCGTGCAGTAGCGGCAGTAGCTGGCGCACTGCGTGGTGACCAACATCAGCACCCGATCGGGGTAGCGATGCACCAGGCCCGGCGCCGGGCTGTGGCCGTCTTCGTTGAGCGAATCTACGAACATACCATCGAACGCGACCAACTCTTTGCTGGTGGGGATCACCTGGCGGCGAATGGGGCAGTTCGGATCGTCGGGGTCGATCAGTGATGCAAAATAGGGGGTGATATCAACCCGGAAATGGTGGTTGCGGGCGCCTTCCACTTCCTCCGGGGTCAGGCTGATGATCTGGCTCAGCTCTTCCAACGTGTTCAGCCGGTGGCTGAGTTGCCAACGCCAGTCCTCCCACTGTTGATCGGGCACGGCGGCCCAGATCGGGGCGCGGCGAGATCCGCTCCGGTGGGGAGGTTCTTCGGCGCTCGTAGAGGGAGGCTCCTCGCTCAGTTCGGTCAGTTCGGTCAGGTCTATCATTTTACTCCTTTTCAAGTATGGATAGTATGTTCATGGACAAAGCAAACCCCCACGACCTCACGAAAACTTGCAGCGCCACCTCAAGGCAACGATGGCCGCGGTGTCGCTGCGCCGGTCGCAGGGGTACAACGGTTGGTGCTGGGTGACTGTTCAGCCTGGTGCACTTTCAGGGATTGGAAATCCCCGTCTGAAGCTGAAAAGTGGCCGCAGCCACTAGCCCTCAGCCGCTGAGGACGCTCCCAGGCGCTGAGGGCGCTCCCAGGCGCTGAGGGCGCGCTCCCAGGCGCTGAGGGCGCGCTTCCAGGCGCGGAGGGCGCGCTTCCAGGCGCTGAGCTTCTCAAATTCAGACAGTGAATTCGATTCACTGGCTGAGCTATCGGTCGTCTTCTTCCGCGTCCTCATCGTAATCGTCGAACTCATCTTCCTCGTCTTCGTAATCATCGTCGAGCTCATTTTCGTCTTCGGTGCGGTCCCACTCTTCACCCTCATCTTCGTACGAGAAGAACTCGAGCGCACTGGCCGGGGCGCTGCATTCGGGGCACTTCAAAGGGCGGCGCGATTCGGAGCCCTCCTCGATGTAGCCACACTCCATGCATTCCCACTCGCCGGTTGTGGGAAGGGCCTTGTTCAACTGCACCATGTCATACCCTCCTGGCAGGAAAGAGAACTCATCCGTATCAAGAAACATTTTAATCAGTTGCGGGTGATTGTCAATTCGTAAGGTGGCGTTTGCGCGTCCTGACTGTTCAGCCCAGTGGTATCCTCTCAATAATCGCAGTACCACTCACTTTTATCACCCCTTCGTCTTCATCCTCCAGTTGATACCGGGTGACCGTCACACGGATAAACTCAGCGCGTTCGGTGACCGTGCCGTAACGATCCAGCCACGCCTGGGCCAGGCCACGTGCATCCCACATCGGCGCCTCGGATGCGATCAGCCAGACGGCCGCGGCGCCGGCGGTCTTGTCTGTCATCTTGGCGGCCAGTTCCGCTTCCGTCATCCCCTGATTCGTGTAGGGACCATCGACCCATTTGAACCCATCCCCGCTGTAATAGGTGAAGGTGTGGCGGTTGTAGGGGATCTGGAACATGAGCCGGTCGTCCGGCTTCTGATGGGCCATCACGAAATTCGCGGCTGCGCGAAAATCGGCCTTGATCGGCTGGTGCGCCTGTTGCCAGTCGCCGACCAGATTGAGCGCCAGGAGCGCGCCGAGGGTGGCGTAACCCAGCGGTCGCCAGGCATGCGTCAGAGCTACCACTCCCAGGGCCAGCAAGGCCAGGAACGCCGGCATCGTCCAAATCAGATAGCGGTCGGCGAAGATCGGCATCCCCAGCGAGATGCCGTAGATCGCCAACGGCGGCCACAGCAGCCAGATCAGCAGCAGCGCGACCCTGCCCCAACCACCCAGCGGAAGTGCGCGCGCCGCGCCGGCCGAATCGTCGCCGGCCACCGCCTCATCAGTCCCGGATTCTGCCACTGCGGCCAGCGCCTGAGCTCGCGCCGGACTTGCCGTGGTGTTCGAGTTCCCTGCCAGCCGGCCGCCTCGGTCGGCCGCCCACAGCCCGACCCCGGCCAACAGCGCCAGCATCGCCGGCAACAGGGTGATTGGCCCTATCACCGGGATCACCCCGCGGCTGAACGCGATAGCCAACACCGTCAAGATGTCGGGCAGCGCGACGAACGGGTGACCGGTCTCGAAGGTGGGTGACAGCCACAGCCTGGCCTGCCACCAGGCCAGCGGCAAATAGGGCAGGACCAGGGCCGCGAGATAGATGACCGCTGGCAGCCAACGGCCGGTCAACGAGCGCCGCGACCGGCAGCGGGGCAACAGGATCAGCAGCCATAGCGCTTGCAGCGGGATGGCCAACGCGGCCAACACGTGAGTATAGACGCCCAGACTGGTTACGACATAGAGCAGCGCCCACCGCCACCATCCTCCGCGGCGGGCCGCCTCGATGGTCAGCCAGAGCCCCAGCGGCGCCAGGACCACCAGAACCGCGTACATCCTGGCCTCTTGCCCGTACCAGACCAGATAGGGCGCGGTCGCGGCCAGGAGGGCGGCCAGCAGCGCCGGCTTGCGACCGGCCAGGCGATTCACCAGGCTATAGATCACCGGCACCGCCAGCGCGCCCGCGGCCGCGGAGGGCCAGCGCAACGCGAACTCGCTGTGGCCGGTGACCGCCAGCCAGGGACGCAGCGTCAGAAAAAAGAGCGGGCCGTTCTCACCCGGCTTGCGGAAGGTCTGGAGGAGTGCGGAGAGCGGCCGGGTGGCGAATAGGAGGCTGTCGACCTCATCACGCCAGAGGCTCTGGAAGGTCAGCCGATGGAGGCGCAAGGCAAAGGCCACCCAGGTGAGGCTCAGCGGCAACAAGGCAGCCCGATCTTTGCGCACGGTCATGAGGCGTCAAGTTCGCGGCGTCCCGGCATCCCGGGATCGCCGACGGCTGCGGCGCACCAGCCAGACCACGCCCAATGTCGCGCCGATCAAGAAGAACACGCCGCAGCACAGCCACACGTAGCTCAGCGCTACCAACCCATTGTCGATCAACTGCGCCGCGCTCGGCGCCTCGCCGGGGGCAGTCTCGGGTTTCTGTGCAGGTTCTGGCAGAGAGGCGGCCGGGCCGGTGAGGGGTGGCGCCAGATTGGGTGACAGAGACGGGAAGCTGCCTGTCCCGGCCGCGTCCGGTGACGTCAGCGTGGGCGCCGGCAGGAAACCCGGGTTGGCTGGCGCAGCGCTGGCCGGTTCGATCGCCGCCGGTGTCTCCCCCGATTCTATCCCCTCGGGCGTGACGGTCGGTATACCGGCATCTGACGACGGGGTCGCCACGTCATTCTCCGGCGTGATCTCGGGGGTGGGTGACGTGGTCGGAGTGGCGCTCGGCGCCGGGGTCTCGGTGGGCACGGGCGTGTCGGTGACGAGTGGTGTATCGGTCGGTGTCGGGGTCGCCGGCGAATCGAACAGCGCGCGCGCCACCCGGTCACCGGGCATGGAGAAGGCCAGGCCTGTCGCCAGGAGGATCAACACGAGCAGGATCAGGGAAATCCGTGGACTTGGTTGCGCGAGCACGAACGCCTCATTATCAGAAATCGGAGCGCCATTATAGCATGGCTGCTTTGGAATGCCCAAGGCGCGATGGCGACCGTCACACATTGGGGACAACCTCCTGGAAGGCTGAGGCCGGCCACTGGAGCGCCAGGCCCCGGAAGAGCTGGGCCATAGGTAACTTGCGCACCTCGTAACCTGCCAGTTCCAGCGGACATTTGCCCCGAACCCGTTCCTGGGCGTCATCAGAGAATGGGGTAAAGCGATAGACCTTCTCAAAGACCGCCAGATAGCGCCGCGCCGACTCGAC
>MNXL01000198.1 GCA_001871755.1 Anaerolineae bacterium CG2_30_64_16 | reverse complement strand
TGCCACCCGTGGCACGGTCAGGAGACCGGCCACAGCGAGCACGCCCCGAACTATTGAGAAGATACTCAAGAGGGAATTACTCAGCGAGCTTCGTCTCGCTTCTCGCCTCGTTCGAGAACCAGTCAAGCCGAAAGGCTCAGTCGAGCCGTCATAGACTCATCGGGTTTAACCTCAAATGGAGGTCGGCAGAGGCTGGGCTGGATGAGTCTTTGGCGGGAGGATTTTCTGCGTCATTGTCAGTTCGTAGGCGCTGCCGGTACGCGCGTGGAAGCCTCGAAAACCGTCATGCCGACTACTTCATTGCCGCGATAGTTCAACAGCACGCCGTTATCCAGCATCTCGCTATGTGTCGCGTGCTGGGGATGCTTGAAGCTGACATATAGCACGTCTACTTCGCGGTCGTAATCCGCCCACAACTTCGCCATGGGCAGGGGAGTCAGCATAGTCGTGATTCTCCACGATGTGAAACCAGCGTTCGGGGGTCATGCGAATCGGGACGCCGTTGATCGAATAGACGATATCCATTCTGTCCTCAGACCGATATGCATCGATACGCCGATTATAGCTCCAATTGCCGATGCAAGCAACACGGACGCCGCTCGGGGTTCGAGGAAATGCAAACAGGGCTGCGAGGTTTTGGGTTGCCTACTTGGATGAATCCATCAATCCCAGGACTGCATCACCTAGCCTGTCGGAACTCACGCCAGCAGTCCGTACCCGCCGTCAACGGTGATGGTCTGGCCCACGATCATCTTCGCATCGTCGGTGCAGAGCCAGGCGACCAGTTTGGCCACCTCTTCCGGGGTGACGAAGCGGCCGGCCGGGGTGCGGCGCAGCCCTTCGGTCAGGATGGCGTCTTTGCTGGGGAAGAAGTCGAGCGCCTCGGTCTCGACCACGCCGGGGCAGACGGCGTTGCAGACGATGCCGTGCGGGGCCAGCTCTACGGCCAGGTAGCGGATCAGCGCCTCGATGGCCGCCTTGCTGACCCCCACCAGGCTGTATTCGGGCAGCACGTGGTGCGAGCCGAAGCTGGTGACCCCGATGATGCGCCCCCAGCCGCGCTGGATCATCGACCCGGCGGCCGCCTGCGCGCCGAACAAGATCGACCGGGCGTTGATGTTCAGCGTCCAGTCCCACCCCTTGGCTTCTTGCTCCAGAACCGGCCGCAGCACGCCCGACGCGGCGTTGCCCACGAAGATGTCCACGCCTCCGAACGCATCGCCGGCTGTGTGCACCAGCCGCTGCACGCCTTCGATCTCACCGACGTGCGCCTTGACCACGATCGCGCGGCCGCCCGCGGCCTCTACGTCTGCGGTGGTTTGCTCGGCCTGGTCCTTGTGCCGGAAGTAGTTGACGGCCACGTTCGCGCCGTGGCGCCCCAGTTCCAGCGCGATCGCGCGGCCGATCCCGCGGCCGCTGCCGGTGATGACGGCGGTCTTGCCCGCCAGGATCCCGAATGAGCTCATCGCGTCCCTCCCAGCTCCAGGTCCGCCGCGCTGGCGTTGGCCTCAAGCTGCGCCACCGTCTTGCAGCCGGGGATCACCGCTGTCACCGCCGGGTGTTTCAAGCACCAGGCCAGGGCCCAGGCAGCCATCTCGACTCCTGCGGGGAGCTCATGCTGGCGAATTCCATCTACCTGCTGGAGCTGCGCCGCGATCTCGGCCGCGTCCCGATTCGCTCGCACGTCGTTCTCTTGTGTGAACGTGGCGCCGGGGCGGTACTTGCCGCTCAACAGGCCGCTGGCCAGCGGCACGCGCGCCAAGACACCGAGATCTTGCTCCTGACAGGCCGGCAACACGCGCGCTTCCGGTCCCCGGTCCAGCCGATTGTAGACCACCTGGATCACGCTCGCGCCGATCTCGGCCGCCCGCGCTGCCTGGTAGAAGTTCTCGCGCCGGCTGCTGATGGAGAGGCCGAGATGGCGGATCTTGCCCGCTTCAACCTGTCGGCCGAGCATTTCCCACAAGCTGGTCTGGTCAAAGGCCGCGTCGCTGCCTGAGTGGAACTGGTACAGATCGATGTAGTCGGTGCGCAGCGCTCGCAGCGAGTCTTCCAATTGTCGGCGGACGTCGTCGGGTGACCAGAGTTCCTCACGGTGGAGGTGGCCGACGAATCTGTGGCCGAACTTGGTCGCGATGATCCACTCCTGGCGGTGACCATGCACGGCTTGACCGATCAGCGCTTCGGAGAGGTGATCTCCGTAGCACTCCGCGGTGTCGATCAGGTTGATGCCCAGCTCGAGGCCGCGCCCCAGAATACGGCTGACTTCATCCTGGGTGAACTGCTTGCCCCATTCACCGCCGAACTGCCACGTACCGATCCCGACCATCGACACCTGCAAGCCGGTCTTGCCCAGTTTCCGGTATCTCATCTGACCTCCATCAGGCCGTAGGTTCCGGCTCCTCCTGCGCCCGGCCCACCTCGATGCCGGCCAGGTGCTCCAGCGCCTTGATCAGCGCGTGGTTGCCTTCCGCGCCGCAGCCCCGGTTTTGGAGCGTGCGGTACAGATGAAATGCGGTGCTGCACCCAAAGAGCGGGACACCGAGCTCGTCGGCCGCTTCGAGGATCAGCCGCACGTCCTTCTGCTGGAGATCGATCATGAAGCCGGGCCGCCAGTCGCGCTGGATGATTTGGGGGCCCCGGTTGCTCAGCGTCCAGCTCCCCGCGGCGCCGCCGGCGACGGCTTGGAGCGTCTTCTCCAGGTCCAGGCCGCCGGCCTGAGCGAAGAGAAACGCCTCGCCCAACGCTAACATGCCGTCGACGACCAGGATCTGATTGACCAGTTTGACCAGCTGGCCGGCGCCGTTGCCGCCCACGTGGGTGATCGTCTTGCCCATCGCCTGCAGGAATGGCATGGCGCGGCCCACCTGTGCGGCGTCACCGCCCACCATGATGCTGAGCGTGCCTTTGGCGGCTCCTTCGCTCCCCCCGCTCACCGGAGCATCGAGCATGGCCACCCCCTGGTCGGCCAGCCGGTTGGCGAATTCCCGGGTCTTGATCGGGCTGATGGTGCTACAATCGATCACCAGCGCGCCCTCTCGGATGCCTTGGGACACGCCGTTTTCGCCGAACAGCACGGCCTCCACGTCCGGCGTGTCGCTGACGCAGATGATGATCACGTCGCACCCCGCGGCCAGTGCAGCCGGCGTCGCGGCCGGTCGCGCCCCACCGCGGATCAGCTCCGTCGCCTTGCTGGCGGTGCGGTTCCAGACGGTCAGGTCGTAGCCGGCATGCAGCAAATTGCGGCTCATCCCCTGGCCCATGATGCCCAAACCGATAAAACCTGCTTTTTCGCTCATCTTGCCGGCTCCTTTCTGTGACCCCGGTGCGTTATCGGGCGACTCTCAGGTCGTTCTGCCATCATACACTCTGACTCGATCTTGCCCAAATCGGGCGAGTCTAAAAACAGCAAGGCCGGGCTGCTTAACCCGGCCAATTGCCTATAAAATACTGATCATGCGGAGGACCGCTACCACACAGACTGGTACGGCGAGGGTTCAGCCGACGATCGCCTCGCCGCCATCGACGAAGATCGGAGAGCCAGCTCAGAAAGGTTCGGCCAGGATTAGATCCCGGGCTTGCAGGGGAGCCAGGTCAATCGCCTGGAGCGCCGCCGCCTTACCGCGAATCCTGGGCAGCGTCTCGGCAATGTAAACGCGGGCCATTTCTCGTTTCCTTCCTGCCAAACGCGCATCCCGCAACATCAACCAACAGTTGATGACGTACACCGCTACGTCGGCCAGGTCGGCCGCGTAGTAGTCGATCAGCGCGCGCGCCTTTTCCCCTTTCAGACGGTCAATGCATTGGTTGAGCCACGCAGTGGCCTCTGCTACCTGGCCCTGGAGCGCGGCCAGTTCCGCGCCGTAATCCAGAGCCGCCCATTCGTTCAGTAAATCGTCCAGGGCATGGCCCAGCAACCCCCCGATGCTGGCTACAATCTGAAGTTGGCTGGTGCCCTCATAGATGCTGGTCACACGGACGTCGCGGTAGTGGCGCTCCACGTTGAACTCGCGCATGTAGCCGGCGCCACCGTGAATCTGTATCGCCTGGTAGCAGACCCGGTTGCCCATTTCGGTGGCGTAATACTTCACCAGGGGGGTCAGTACGGCTGCCAACCGATCGGCCTGCTTGTACCGTTGGCGGTCGGCAGGATCCAGGTTCTCTCCCTGCCGCAAACGATGCTCGTAAGCTTTACTCAGATCCACCCACCGCCCGGTCTCGCAAATTAGCGCCCGCGTCGCTTCGATTTCCCCGCGCATCGAGAGCAGCATACGATACACCGCCGGGATGGCGTAAATCGGCTGGCCGAACTGGACGCGCTTCTCGGCGTATCGATCCGCCTCACGGTAAGCGGCCTCGGCGATGCCCAACGCCTGGGCTGACACGCCTAACCTGGCCCCATTCATCATGCTCATCGCGTAGCGGATGAGCCCGAAACGGCGCTTGCCTATCAGTTGGGCGGGCGTGTCACTAAACTGGATCTCGCAGGTAGGTGAGGAACGGATACCGAGTTTGTGTTCTAGACGACGGATATGTACCGTCTCATCCGCCTCTATCAGGAACAGCGAGAGGCCACGAGCATCTTGGCTTTCCGGTTCGGAGCGCGCCAGCACCAGCAAAACATCCGCGCCGCCATTCGTGATGAACCGTTTGACGCCGTTCAGACGCCACATTCCGGCTGCCTCGTCGTAATCAGCATGAGTCTGGACGGCTCCCAGGTCGGAACCGGCATCCGGCTCGGTGAGCACCATCGCCGCGGTCACCTCGCCCCGGGTAAAGCGAGGCAGGAGCCGGGCTTTCATCTCCTCGCTGCCGAACTCAGCAATAGTTTCAGCGATCTCTTGCAGCCCGAAAACGGTCATCAACCCGGCCTCGGCGCGGGAGACGATTTCTATCAACATCCGGTAAATCGTCCCCGGCAGGTTCATCCCGCCGTACTCCCAGGGCAAAATCGTGCCCGTTAACTCGGCCTGGCGGAGAAGGTCCAACGCTTCCTGAGTTGCAGCGGCATAAGTGACCCGCCCATCATGGAACTGGGCGCCTTCCTCGTCCGCTTCGGCCGCCCGGGGGGCCACGCAGGTGGCGCAAATCTCGCCTAACACGTTCAATAGCAGCCGGTAGTTATCTTTGGCATCTGCATAATTACGCGGCGCAACCGGGTACTGATCGTGGTAACGGTACCCATCCTCGATCATCTCAACAACCTGGCTGAGGTCCAATTGGCCCAGGCGGAATTGCAAATCCAGGTTATCAGTGAAGAAATTTTCTGCCATGCTCAGTTCCTCTATTTGGCGTATCTTCTCAAGCGACAGCCATAATCCGGGGTGGCTGTGGCCGGTCTCCTGACCGAGCCACCGTGGCTCGGTCAGGAGACCGG
>MNXL01000256.1 GCA_001871755.1 Anaerolineae bacterium CG2_30_64_16 | reverse complement strand
CGGTTGGGGGGGCAGCGGCGGGCGATCATAACGACTGGCGATGTCGGCCAGCCAGTTGTCCACCGCGTCGCGATTGAAGCTGTAGCGCAGCGGCACATCGACCGGCGCCGGCGGTCGATCCAGCGCCTGGCCCACCAGCGCGCGGACCAGGTTGAACGGCGTGTCGTAGGTCTGGGCCTCGGCCAGCATCGCGGCGACATCCACCTGGAAGCCCACCATCTGCGGCCGCAGAATGATGCGGTGGTCGCCGTAGTAGACGGACACCGGCTCCTCGAACAGCCGATTCAGTCCCGCGGCCACCTCTTCCTCGCTGGCGCCGTTCAGCTCCATCCCGGCCAACCGCACGCCCGGCGGCGCCACGCCCGCGTTCTGGCGATGGCGCAGGTAGGACGGCGTCAGCAGCGCGGCGCCGAGGACAACAAGGATACCCAAGGTGATCAATAACTTACGCATGATTCATGGCAACGAGTAATGAATAACTCGACACTGCAAGCGCCCAAACGTGCGTATCCTCTCAATAATCCGGGGTGGCTGTGGCCGGTCTCCTGACCGAGCCACCGTGGCTCGGTCAGGAGACCGGCCACAGCCACCCCGGATTATTGAGAGGATACGCACGTTTGGGCGCTTGCAGTGTCGAGTTATTCATTACTCGTTGCCATGAATCATGCGTAAGTTATTGATCACCTTGGGTATCCTTGTTGTCCTCGGCGCCGCGCTGCTGACGCCGTCCTACCTGCGCCATCGCCAGAACGCGGGCGTGGCGCCGCCGGGCGTGCGGTTGGCCGGGATGGAGCTGAACGGCGCCAGCGAGGAAGAGGTGGCCGCGGGACTGAATCGGCTGTTCGAGGAGCCGGTGTCCGTCTACTACGGCGACCACCGCATCATTCTGCGGCCGCAGATGGTGGGCTTCCAGGTGGATGTCGCCGCGATGCTGGCCGAGGCCCAGACCTACGACACGCCGTTCAACCTGGTCCGCGCGCTGGTGGGCCAGGCGCTGGATCGACCGCCGGCGCCGGTCGATGTGCCGCTGCGCTACAGCTTCAATCGCGACGCGGTGGACAACTGGCTGGCCGACATCGCCAGTCGTTATGATCGCCCGCCGCTGCCCCCCCAACCGATCCTGGCGACCCTGAGCATCGCGCCGGGTCAGCCGGGCCAGCAGTTGGACCTGATCGCGTCCCGCGAACGGGTGATTGCCGCGTTGACCGATCCACAAACGCGCGGCGCCAACCTGATCTTCCGGGAAACCTTGCCGCCGCCCGTGAGCATGACCGCGCTGGGTGAGCTCTTGCAGGCCCGCGTTGATCAGTTCCCTGGCATCGCGAGCCTCTTCCTGCACGACATCTCCACGGGCGAGGAGATCGCCATCAACGCGGACGTGGCGTACGCGGGGATGAGCACGCTCAAGATCATCATCCTCAGTGAGGTCTACCGCAAGCTGGACGCGGCGCCCGACCCGGAGGTCAGCCGGCTGATCAGCGAGACGATGGCGGTCAGCGGCAACTACACCGCCAATCTGCTGCTCGGCGTGATCGACGCCGGGGACCCCAACGAGGGGGTGCGGATCCTCAACGCCTCGCTGCGCAAGCTCGGGCTGAAAAACACTTTCATGGCCACGCCGTACGACCGTAAGCTGCCCACCCCGCCGCACGTGGTCACCGAGGCGAACAGCCGGACCGACTTGAGTACCCAGCCTGACCCGTACATGCAGACCACCCCGCGCGACATCGGGCTGATGCTGACGATGCTGGTCGAGTGCAGTCAGGGGGGCGGCACGCTGTTGGCCGCGTACCCGAACCAGTACACCCCGGCCGAGTGCCAACAGGCGCTGGACTACATCTCACTCAATGAGGTCAAAGCGTTGCTCACGTCGGGGGCGCCGGAGGGCACGCGCGTGATTCATAAGCACGGTTACGTCGGGGACACACACGGGGACGCGGCCGCGTTTTGGGGACCGGCCGGCCCATACGTTCTTAGCGTCTTTCTCTATCGACCCACATGGCTGGAGTGGGCGATTTCCGACAGCACAATGCGCGAGCTGTCTCAGGCGGTCTGGAACTACTTCGAGATGGTGAGCGGGGAACAGCAGTAGGACACGGATCAACGCGTGTCGACGGCAGCCCGCCCGGTGCTGGGGGTTCAACAATTCCCGTTATGGGGTTCGTAGTAACGACTTTAGTCGTTTGAGCCGCGTAACCGGCGACCAAAGTCGCCACTACGATGCCATATCACACGGTGATGATGCCAAAACGGGAATTGCTGGTGCTGGGGGTTCATTCGGGTAACGGCCTGTTGTCTCGTCGCTGGGACCCGCCCGGACATAAATGATCCGGGCTACGGATCAGCGCCCGGTGAACCGGGCTATGGTCCGCCACGCGCCTCCCAGCCCCATTTCATGGGGCGTTGTTCAGGTAGCACGGTCGATTTATCGCCGTGCGGGCGGGGCCAACGGCAAGCCCCGCCCAAGCACCGTTACTCAGCCTTCAGGAGTCGGCTCGGCCGGCTCAGGCGCCACGGGCGGTTCCGCCGGTTCGGGGGGCGTCTTGGGCTCTTGCTTCGCTTCCAACTTCTCCAGCAGCTTGCCGAGCTCCTTGTTGAGCGCGTCCAGCCCGGTGAGCAGCCCCTTGCGGACGTCATCCACGATGTCGCTCTCGCGTACCTCGGTGACGACCTTCTCGGCCTGTTCCCGGAGCTGTTTGGCGGTGCTGCTTTCACCCGCCTTTTGCGCGGCCTCGGTGACCTGATTGCCGAACTGCTGCAACCCCTCGGTGATCTCGGTTTGCAGCTTCTGGCGATCCTCGCTCTCCCAGGCCGCCTTGATCGCATCGGCGACCTGCTTGCCCAGCTTGTTCAGCTCATCCGCGATATTCCGTTCAGCGCGTTTTTCTTCAGACATGGTGAATTCCTCCTGGTAAGATCCAATCGTGCCGCGCCAGGCGGCATTCCATCGTTCACGGAACAACCCGTGCATCCCACCATACGCAGTCCCGGCCCGAAAGTTGCGGATGTCAAAGCTACCGCACCGCCACCACCAGCTCCAACAGGACCTGATCGGCGCCATCGGGCGTGAGCAGGCGCTGGCCGGTCGCCGGATCATACAGGCCGACCGCCAGGCGGTACTCACCGGCCGGTGCGTCCGCGACGACTTGCACCCCGTGGGAGTCGGTCAGATACTCCCCCGGCAGCCAGCCCGTGGTGGGCAACTGACCCCCGGCCGGCTCGGCGTCCCCAAAGCCGCGCAGTGCGCCGGACGGATCTACCAGGTGCACGAAGACGGTATAGGCCCGGTCGGTCGTGCCGGTCGCCTGCCAATACAGGGTGAGCGGCAGCGTCGCGCCGGCCGCACCGCCGGCCTCTGGCAGGTCATAGCCGACCAGTCGGGCCACGTCGCCGAAACGCACATCCGCGGCGTGGGTGGGCTGGGGCGGGGTCATCTCGTGGGAACGGCCGCGCGCCATGATCGTGCCCAGGGCCAGATGGTCGGCCCCGCCAGGAGTGCGCAGGCGTGTCCCATTGACCGGGTTGAAGAGGCCCGCGATCAGCCGGTAGCGGCCGTCCGGCAGGGACGCGGGAACCCGAAACGCGGCCTGGGTGCGGATCAGCGTGTCGGGCGCCCACGCCGAGGTGGGATAACCCGCGCCGGGCGGCGCTTCCCAACCGGCCGCCACCTCACCGTGCGCGTCCAACAGTTGCACGAATGCCGTGTAGTCGGTCGCCGGCGTGGTGGTAGCCTGCCAGAAGAGGCTGATCTTGCGCAGTTCGCCCGGCGTCGCGCTGGTTTCGGCCGCGCTGTAGCCGAGGAAGCGCAGGCCGTCCGCCAGGTCGATCGTTTGGTGGACGGCGATGGGCAGCCGCTCACGGCCCAGGCCGCGGTCCGCGGGGACAACGGTGACGTCGAACAGGCGGGCCGCGGCGCCGAGCGAGGTCCCATCGGCGCCAAACGCGTCCAGCAAGCGGGCCGCGCCCTTTGGCCGCACGGCCAGCTCAACTGAATAACGGCCGGGCGGCGTCCCCGCGGGAACGAGCAGGCCGAGGCGGTCCTCAGCCTCCCAGGCCGCTTGCCTTGCCGAATTGGCCAGGCCACCCAACGGCTCGTAATCGTGCTGCGCCCAGATTTGGCCCAGGGCATCGACCAGCCGAAGGCTGACGCTCAGGATCGGCGGCGCGGCATCCGCAGCCCAATGCAGCGTGATCGGCGTCACCGCGTTCGCCGCGGGGACGGGGTCGGGTGACGCGGTTGCGCCGGTCAGGGTCACCGCGGCCGAGCCGGACAGCGGGAAACGGAGGGGGGCTGTGTTCACGGGCTGGCCCCCGGTCGCCGTGGCCCACGCGCTGAGCCGGGTGCCGGGTCCATACCACTCGTCGATGAAAGGCACGGCCTCACCGGCCAGATACGCCTCGACCTGCGTCTCCAGGATGGCGCCCAGCGCCAGATGCGCGGGGAACCAGACGCGGCCGCGGGCCAGGGCGGCGTCCAGGGCGTCCGCTACGGCCGGGGTCCAGGTCGCGTCGGGGGTCAGGATCGCGTTCGGGCCGGCGTGAAGTCCCACGCCGCTGGGATCACCGTAGCTCCGCCAGTAGCCGTAGCTGCGCCAGTAGCCGACCTGCCACGGGTAGACGCAGAAGACGGTGTCCTCGGGCAATCCCAGCTCGACCGTGTGGGCAATCAGCGGTCGATAGTCGTCGTCCGGATAGCGGGGTGTCGTGTAGAACGCGAACAGGCTCGCGCCGGCGACGGCGCCGATCAACGCCAGCGTGCCCCAGGCGGCCGGTCGGGATCGCCGCCACAGGCTGTCCAACCCGGCCGCCATCAGCAGGACGAATGCGGGCAACGCCAGCAACAAGAGCCGCTCACCCCGGTCCGGGAAGAACGGGTAGGTCAGGCCGATGAGCCAGCCGAGCAGGAGCGCGACGACGGTGACAGTGGCGAGCATGGCCGGGGATTGGGGATTGGGGATTGGGGATTGGGGATTGGGGATTGGATGGGCTGAATTTCCGCCGCGCCGGCCAACTCTCCACCACCGCCAATACCAAATACCTGATACCCCTATCGGCGCCAGCGCAACCGGCCACCATGCGGTCAGCGGACCTTCCAGGTGACCCGCCAGGAAAGCGGCCAGGTGCCGGCCAAGGTAGACGAACAACCCGAGCGGCCTGTCGGCGTCCGCCACCACCTTTTGACTGACGTAGGGCAAGAGCTTGGGCGCCGCATAGATCACCCACGGCAGGTAGAGCAGGGCCACGGCGACCTGCGCGGCCAGCCAGCGCCACAGCGCGGGCCGATCGCGGCGCCACCGCCACAGCGCGTAGAGCGTCAGGCCGAGCGGCAGGAACGCGGCGTAGTACTGTGTGTACAGCGCGGCCGTCGCCAGGAGAACGTAGGGGGCTGATGACAAGGTGACCGGCCCCGCTAACACCGTGCGGGGCTGGTGACAAGGAGTAATCCGAAATCCGAAATCCGAAATCCGAAATCGGCAATTTGCCCACCCCCCCACCACAGCCACAATCCCCACGCTCAGCAGCGCCACCAGCCCGTACATGCGTACTTCCTGGCTGTAGTAGATGTGCAGGGGGTTGATCGCCAGCAGCAGGGCAGCCAGCAGCGCGGCGCGGCGGTTCAGCAGCCGGCGGCCGGCCAGGTAGATGGCGGGGATCGCCAGCGCGCCGAAGATCACAGAGAGCAATCGGAGCGCGACCGGCCCGGTCCCCATCAGATGGGTCCAGCCGCGGAGCAGCGCGTAGTAGAGGGGAGGGTGGATGTCTTGGGCCGTCAACGCGGCCATCTGGCCCAGCGGGTGGGTCGCAAACCAAACGGAATAGCCCTCGTCCCACCAGAGCGGTTGAGACTCCAGGCGGGCGACCCGCAGCCCCAGGCCAAGCAGCACAACAGCGATCAGAAACCAGGTTTCTCTGAGAAACCTGGTTTCTGAGGCTGTCTTTACCGAAGCACCCACTTCAAAACGAATTCCCGGATATCACCGCGCACCTCGAAACTGATGGGG
>MNXL01000132.1 GCA_001871755.1 Anaerolineae bacterium CG2_30_64_16 | reverse complement strand
CAATCCCCAATCCGGCAGGCTACTCCTCCTGGTCGCCATCGGCCTCTTTCTCGCCCTCGGCGCGTACAACCCCCTCTACTACATGCTGTGGCGCGTTGTGCCCGGCTTCGACTGGTTCCGCGCGCCGGCGCGCTGGCTGGCGTTGTACGCGCTGGGCGTGGCCGGGCTGGCCGGCGTGGGGTTGGACGCGTGGTTCTGGGGGACAGGGGTCAGGGGTCAGGAAGCAGGGGTCAGGAGGCAGG
This sequence comes from Anaerolineae bacterium CG2_30_64_16, assembly GCA_001871755.1. Classification (GTDB taxonomy): domain Bacteria; phylum Chloroflexota; class Anaerolineae; order CG2-30-64-16; family CG2-30-64-16; genus CG2-30-64-16. The sequence goes on along the minus strand of MNXL01000132.1, from coordinate 5,184 downwards.
GGTCAGGAGGCAGGGGTCAGGAGACAGGGGTCAGGAGACAGGAAGCGGGGGACAGAGGCAAACGCAACATGAGCCAATCGACAAGACCCAAATCCCAAATCCGAAATCCGAAATCCGAAATCCAACCTCGCGCCGTCGCCGTGTCACCGCGGCACTCGTTCTCCTCGCGACGATCGCACTGGCCGCGCTCCAGCAGTGGCCACGCTGGCCCACGCTGATCGGTTGGGCCGCGGTCGGATGTCTCGCCGTGGCGCTGCTGTGGGCCGGCCGGCGGGGGCTCAAACCGGCGCGGGGGGGGCTAATCGCGCTGGCGCTGGTCGAACTGTGGCTGGCTGGCCGCGCGTTACCGTTTAACCAGGCGACCGCGCCGCTGGCACTGAGCCTGCGCAACGCCCCGGCCACCCTGCTGGCCGCCACGGCGGACCAGCCACCTGCCGGCCGCGACCGATTTCTGAGCATGTCGGATATCCGCTTCGACCCCGGCGACCTGGCCGAACTGCGCGCGTTGCAGGCCGACCGGCTCGGCCCGGCCGCGGTGGAGCGTCTGGTGCGGGCGGCCAAGCAAGTGGAAGTGATCGCGCCCAATCTGCCGATGCTGTTCGACCTGCCTGCGATCGACGGCTACGATGGGGGCATGTTGCCATTGAAACGTTATGTCGAGTTGCAATCCCTTTTTCTGCCTCCTGAAAAGCTGTTACCCGATGGCCGGCTGCGCGAGCAATTGCGCCAAATCCCGGACGGCCGGTTGCTGGACCTGACCGGTGTCCGATATGTGATCACCGATAAGCAGAACGACCTGTGGGTCGACGATGTCTACTACGACTTGGAGCAGGCCGTTCTGCTCCGCCCTGACGAGACCCTGACCCTCGACCTGGCGGACTACCCGCCCTTTTCGGCCACCGCTTTGGGCGTGGTGTCTTACTTAGCGCACCCCCTCGATGACGGCTGGCCGGTCGCCTACATCACCCTCACCGACGTCCATGACATCGGTTTTATCCTGGGCATGGGAGCGCCGGGGGACACCGCGTGGTACAAGGAGACACGCACCGGCCCTGGGATGACCGTCGCACGCCAGTGGCCTGATTGGATGGGCGAGGGGCATGACTACCTCGGCATCCATTCCTTCGATACGATGGAATGCCGAGGGCTGCTCAAGCTGCTCCCACAAGTTGGGGCGCCCATCGAGTGTCCCCGCACGGTCCGCACCCTGAAGATCAAGGCGTTGCCCAACCCCGGCGCACCGCTGGTGATTCGCGGCCTGAGCCTGATCGACGAGCGCACTGGCGCACATCAGTCGATCACCCTCTCGCCGCGCGGTGACCTCCGGCGCATCCACTCCGGCGACGTGAAGATCTACGAGCGCACCACCGCACCGGGCCGCGCGTGGCTGGTCCACGGCGTGGAGCCGGTGGCAGACGACGCGGCCGCGCTGACCCGGCTGGCCGACCCGGCGTTCGACCCGCGTGCGACGGTCGCCATCACCGGGGACGTGCCCGCCCAACCGGCCGGTCAGGCCACCGCCGCGGAGGGTGTTATCGTTCTCGCCTACGAGGCCGAGCGGGTCGTGCTGCGGGTCACCTGTGACACCCCGGCCACGTTGGTACTGGCGGACGCCGCCTACCCCGGCTGGCACGTGACCGTCGACGCCGCGCCGGCCCCTATCTTGCTGGCCAACCTCATGTTCCGCGGCGTTACGCTGGGGCCCGGCGTTCACGAAGTCACCTTCACCTACCGGCCGGCGATCTGGCGCTGGGGGGTGGTGATCAGCCTGGGGACGCTCGTCGCATTGCTCATCGGTTTCTGTGCGACTCTGTGCATGCGACGAAAATATCCACGGCATGAGGCGCCAGGCACTTCCAAGCGACCGTAGGTCGCCAGTCGGCGCCACGGCGGATGAAAACGCTCGTAGTGACGACTTTAGTCGTCCTGTGGCAGACGAACGACTGAAGTCGTTACTACGAACCCGCCCGGTGGCCATTTTCAGGGCAGAGTGACAGACGGTCGTATTTTCAGGGTAGTTATAATGCGTGCGCCGGATCACTTCCTTATTCTGAAACGCGCCCCGCTTGCGGATTCGTGTTGACAGATCGCGCAAGCCCACCTATAATCCTGAGCATGAACGAAGCGCGAATTCTGCTGGCCGACGATCACGCGGTCGTGCGCGCGGGCATCAGCAAGGCGTTGGCGGACCTTCTCGATGTAAAGGTGGTGGGCGAAGTCGGCGACGGGCCGGCGGTTTTTTCGGCTCTGGCCCAGTTGCAACCCGACATGCTCTTGCTGGATGTAGCGATGCCCGATTTCGACGCGTTGCAAGGCGTCCGGCAAATCCGCAGCGCCTATCCCCAACTCAAGATCCTGGTGGTCAGCGCGCACGCCGACGATGCGTACGTCGTCGGCCTGCTCGAGGCCGGCGTAAACGGCTACCACTTGAAAGACCACCCCCTCAGCGATCTGCGGTTGGCAGTGCAGCGCGTACTGGCCGGTGAGCGTTGGATCTCAGGGCCGCTGGTAGACAAGCTGGTGCGCCGGCAGATGCAAGCTGCCATGGCGCCCCGACTGACACCCCGGCAGCGCGACCTCCTGTATCTCTTGCAGCAAGGCTGCGACAACTCGGCCATCGCGCGCACCATGCAACTGAGCGTCAAGACGATTGAGAATCACCTGACCCGCCTGTACCGCCTGTTGGGCGTTAGCAGCCGGCTGGAGGCCGTCAGCTACGCGGCGGCGCATCCCGAGGTACTGGTGGTCGCGGGAGAGGACGCGGCGGAAGCCGACGCGCCGGAGACGGCCGGCGCGGGTGCGCTGCGCGTGTTGTTGGTGGACGACAACCCGCGCTACCGGGCGCAGTTGCGCCACATGGTGGGCAAAGTGTGCCGGGAGTCGTTGATCAGCGAGGCCGGCAGCGTCAGCGAGGCGCTGGATCAGGCCGATCGGCACAATATCCACCTGGCGTTGGTGGACGTGGTGCTGGGTGACGGCCAGGAGAACGGCATCAACTGCACGCGCCGGCTACGCGCCCTCTCGCCCCAAACGCGCGTGGTGCTGATCAGCGCCTATCCCGATCGCGAGTTCCATCGCCAGGGTCTGCAAGCCGGCGCGGTCGCCTTTCTGGACAAGAAGGACTTGAACGCGGAGACGTTGCGCCCGATCATCGAAGACGTATCTGCAGCTTACGCCAGACCCTTCGGGTTTTGTGCTGTGACCTAACCTTTCTGCTGATATGCCGCCTATCTATCTCACACACGACCGGTTGAGGATGCAAAACCCGAAGGGTCTCTGTAAGCCTGTTACAGGTGGGGCTGCCTGCCTCAGGCTTCGGAAGTCTCCCCGCGTGAAATCACAAATCGACAATCGGCAATCGAAAATCACTCCACCGGCAACCACACCGTGAACGTAGACCCCACGCCCACCTGGCTCTCTACCGTGATCCGACCGCCGTGGGCCTTGACGATCTCGGAGCAGATCGCCAGCCCCAGCCCTGTGCCGGGCGCGCCGGCCTGGCGGGCGGCCTCGCCCCGGAAAAAGCGCTCGAACAGCCGCGCTTGCTCCTCGGCCGGGATGCCCGGGCCGGTGTCGGTGACGGAAAACCTGACCCATTTCCGATTTCCGATTTTGGATTGCAGATTGGGGTCGGCATCTTCAATCCGAAATCCGAAATCCGGTTTTCACCGTCACCTCCCCCTCACACAACCTGCACCACGTTGTTGATCCACCGCCTGGAGAAAACGCGATGGAGGGAGAACCCGAACTTGACCGCCTCGTCGCCGAGCACCAGCGCCACGACCCAATAGACCGGCAGGTGGAAGTAGAACGCGGCCAAAAACGCCAGCGGGATGCCGACAAACCAGACCGAACCGGCGTCCGCGAAGAACGCATAGCGGGTATCGCCGCCGCTCCGCAGGATGCCGACGATCATCATCATGTTCGACGCCTTGAGCCACAGCGCCAACCCCATCACCGTCAGCACCCCGCGCGCATAGCTGTGCGTTAAGGGCGAGATCTTGTAGAGCGACAGGATCGTCTCCGCGCTGAGCAGGACAGCCGCGCCCACGGCCAGCGCGCCGGCCACACCCAGGGCCAGAAAACGCCAGGCGTAGGCCGTCGCCTTGCCCGCGTCGTCCGCGCCGATCTTGTTGCCGATCATGATCGCGGCCGCGGTGGCCAGGCTGATGAAAAGCACGAAAGCCAGGTTCTCCACGGCGCCGGCGATGTTCACGGCCGCGACCGCCTCCGTCCCGATCCGCGCATACACGACGTTGTAGGTCGTCATCCCAAAGGACCAGGCAACCTCGCCCATCATCACCGGCAGCGTGGTCTTGAAGAATCGGCGCAGAAACGGCCCATCGAACGCAAACATCTCCCGCGGCCGCGCCGCGGCCGGGGATGGCCGGGCGTAGACCAGCACGAGCAGAACAGCGCACTCCACGAAACGCGCCACCAGCGTCCCGATCGCCGCACCCGTCACCCCCAACGCGGGCAACCCCAGGTGGCCGAAGATCAACAGGTAGCTCAGCACGGTCTTGAGGCTCAGCGCGGCGACGCTGACCGCCATCGGCAGCTTGACGTTCCCGGTGCTCCGCAGCACGGACGAGTAGATGAAGGTGATCGCGAACAGGCCGTAGCTCAGCCCGCTGAGCCGGAGGTAGCCGCTGCCCAGCGCGATCACCGCGGGGTCTTTGGAGTACACCCCCAGGGTCCACGTCGGCGCCAGGGTCGCCAGCGCCGTGAAGATCCCGCCCCCGAGCAGCCCCAGCAGCAGGCTGATGCCCAGGACCCGGCGGATGTTCGGGACGTCGGTTCGCCCCCAGAACTGCGCGGCGAAGATCGCGGCGCCGCTGCCGATGCCGAACAACAGCAGGTTCACCAGAAAGCCGATCTGGTTGGCCAGTCCCACCCCGGCCACCGCGGTATCGCCCAACTGGCCGATCATCACCACGTCGATCACGTTGAGCAGGGACGCCACCAGTTGTTGGATCGCGATCGGGATCGCGATGCGCGCCATCGCGCCATAGAACGGCCTATCGCCGAACAGATGACCGAACACTCACAAGAACCCTTTCAGCCTATCCGTCATTCCCGCGTGCGCGGGTGTGACGAGTGCCCTTATCCGTCATTCCCGCGCAAGCGCCACGTCATTCCCGCGCAAGCGCCACGTCATTCCCGCGCAAGCGCCACGTCATTCCC
>MNXL01000151.1 GCA_001871755.1 Anaerolineae bacterium CG2_30_64_16 | reverse complement strand
ACAGCACTTTCCGGCGCCGCTACGGCACGAAGATCACGTGATATTTGCAGTCCCACCGCGAATGGGACAAGCTTTGGTATACTTCGCTCATGGTCTCTCCTTGTATGGTCTCTCATCAAGCCACCAAGGAGGGACTATACTCCCGTATAGCTCAAAGCTGTCAAGTCCACTGGTCGAACCAGTGGCTTTCCCTTTGGGATTCAGTAATCGGACACGGATTTTCACAACGGAGCACACATTCTATGAAACTGATAACGTTCGTTCAACAGGGGCAACTCCGCCTCGGCGCACTGGCAGCTCTTGACGGGCGCGAACGAGTATATGATCTGAATCGCTTGGAGCCGCGCCTGCCACACGACATTCTGGCCTTCCTCGAAGCCAGTCAAGATTCGCTCGCCCTGGCCCGACAGGTGCTTGCGGCCGCGACCCCGGAGCAAGGCCTGGACCCGGCAGAAGTCACCATCAAAGCGCCGATCCCGCGACCCGGCAAGATCATCTGCATCGGTCAGAACTATCTCGAGCATGCCCACGAATCCAACGCCCCCGCGCCACCTTTCCCCATCATCTTCGCGAAATATGCAAATACCGTCATTGCCCACGGCGAACCCATCGTGATCCCAGCCGCCGTCCAAAAACCGGACTACGAGGGCGAACTGGCGGTCGTTATCGGCAAGCGCGGACGCGGCATCCCTGAGGCCGAAGCGCTGGATTACGTGGCGGGTTACATGCCGCTCAACGACGTCAGCGCCCGCGATTGGCAGAACCGCACCAGCCAATGGGTCATCGGCAAAACCCCGGACACTTTCTGCCCCATGGGGCCGGCCCTGGTGACCGCGGACGAAATCCCCGATGTGCAGAACCTGTGGTTACGCACCGTCATCGGCGGCGAGGTGCTGCAAGAGGGTCATACCAGCCTGATGATCTTCTCCGTCGCCCATCTCATCGCCGACATGAGCCAGGTGATGACCCTGGAGCCCGGTGATGTGATCGCCACAGGCACGCCGGCCGGCATCGGCGCGGCCCGCACGCCGCCGCGCTGGCTGCGGCCAGGCGACGTAGTCCGAATCGAGATCGAGAAGGTCGGCGTGCTGGAGAGCCCGGTAATCTTCGAGGCGTGAACGCGCCTACCGGCTACTGCTATCCCGATAGGCCTTCGCCCCGACCGTGCCTCACCTGGAGCAGGAGTGGCGTATGACAACCAAACAAGCGACCCCCCCAGAAGCGTCCTACAGGCAACCGTTCTACAAGCGCGTGCTGGGCGTGACGGAACTCGGCGTGTTCGCGGCCGTGGCGGTGTTTTTCGTGGCCTTCACGCTGGCCGACAAGAGCATGGCGAATCCCGCCAATCTCGCGCGCATGGCGCTGCAAGGCAGTTTTCTCGGCCTGGCGGCCTTCGCGATGAGCTTCCTGATGATCGCGGGCGAGATCGACCTGTCGAGCGGCGGCACGGCCGGCCTCAGCGCAGCCGTCGCCGGCGTGCTCATGATGAACTTCGGGTGGCCGGAATGGGCGAGCTGCACGGCGGCGCTGGCGGCTGCCGTGCTGGTCGGGCTGCTGAACGCCTTCATCACGCTGAAAGTTCATATGCCCTCGTTCTTCGCCACCTTGGGCACCAGTTTCCTTGTGAGCGGCCTGGCCATCTGGATCCTCAAGGGCGCCTGGTTCTACGTGGCAGACCAAATCCCAGCCTTGCTGAAGGTGCTGAACCCATCGCCGCTGTTCGCGCTGCCGTGGATCTTCATCGCCCTCCTGATGGCGTACCTGGTGGGCGACTTTCTCATGCGAACCTCGCGCTTGGGCCCCACTCTGATGGCTGTCGGCGGCAACCGGCGGGCAGCCGAGATCGTGGGCATCAACGTGCCGCTGGTCAAGACCCTTTGCTTCGTGTTCGTGAGCGTTTGCTGTGGCCTGGCCGGCATTCTGGTAATGGCTTATTCGGGCACGACGGACGCTTCGATCGGGGACGGCTGGCTGCTCTGGGTGATCGCGATTGCGATCATCGGCGGCGGCAGCCTCCAAGGCGGGACCGGGAGCATCATCGGCGCGTTCTTTGGGACAGTCCTGATCCAGATCATCCGCATGGGCCTTCTCAACGCCAACGTCCAGACCAATGCCCAGGGCATTGTGATCGGGGTGATCTTGATCGTCGCTGCCTCGCTGGACGTCCTACGGCGCAAGAGCATCCAATACTAGCTGCGGGACGAGCGCGCGCCGAAACCACGCGTGTCAATCCAAGGAAGAGCATACATGGAGCTGACCTACAACGAACGCGATAAGGTCCCCGGGAGCAGAAGACTCGCAAGTTCTGTGCGCAGCATCCTTGGCAGGCAGGAAACCGGGATCATCCTGCTGTGTGTCATTCTGACGGCCTTCTTCTACTCCCGCAACCCTGCCATGCTGGCGCCGACGACCGTCGTCTCGATCCTGCGCACCATGGCCTTCCCGGCGTTGATCGGCATGGGGATGGTCCAATTGATGATCGCTGGGGAGATCGACCTGTCGACGGGCGCGATGATGAGCTTGGGCGCTGTATTTGCGGCAAAACTGATCCGCGATGCCGGCATTCCGATCCCTGCGGCGGTGGCGTGCTCGCTGGGCGCGGCGATCCTGGTGGGGCTGACCAACGCTTTCTTCACGGTCAAAGTCGGCGTACCCGCCGTGATCACCACGATCGGCACCATGTTCATCGTGCGCGGCATCAGCTACTCCTTCACCAACGGCCTGCCCATCTACCCGCTGCCCGCCGAGGTAGGCATCATCGGCACGTGGCGCCCCCTGGGCTTCTCCTTCACATTCTTTCTCGCGCTGGGCGTGATGATCGTAGTACAAATCCTTCTGAGCTGGACGCGCTGGGGATCGGCCCTGTTTGCCACCGGGGGCAACAAGCTCGCCGCCCAGGTATGCGGCATCAACACCGATCGCGTCAAGACCATCTGCTTCGTGGTCACCAGCCTGCTGGCCGGGATGGCCGGGATGCTCACCATGAGCCAGCTCCCCCTGACTCCCGGTGATCCCATCATCGGCAAGAATCTGGAGTTGCACATCTTGGTCGGCGTGATCATCGGCGGCGTCAGCTTCTACGGCGGACGCGGATCCGCTGTCGGCGCTTTCGTCGGCGTCTTCTTCATCCAACTGGTACGCAGCGGCCTGGTGATCGGACGCTTCGATTCATTCCTCCAGACACCGGCTCTCGGTTTCCTGCTGCTGCTGGCAGCCATCTTCGATGTGTTACGGCATCGCAGAGACGAGGGCTGAATGGCGTTACGCCCGTGTGACTGCGCCGGGCGGTTTCGTGATGACGGGTCCAGACGAAACTGGATTGCCCGAGAGACGGCAAGCCAGGGTCGGAGCAGAGAACTGCAGCCGGTGTGGACTTTTGGTTGAAGTGCTGCTCAAGGCGCACTGCCAGAATGATGGGTAAAAGGAGGTGTACACTGCGACGGAGGCAAGAAGGAACTCTGAGTGAAACATGTCAAGTCTGAGTCTCTAGCCACCTTCTTTTCTTTAAGGAGGACAAAATGTCTCGGAAACTGCTGTTCCAGATCGTGTCCGTGATCGTCCTGCTGTCCATGCTGGCGGCGTGCGGCGGTCAAGCGATGCCTGTCCCGGCGCCTACCCAGGCCCCGGCGGCAGAACCGACTACCGCACCAGCGGCGGCAGAACCGACGGCCGCACCAGCGGCGGCAGGAGAACCCGTGAAGGGCAAGTTCTACTAGGTGCAGAGTTCGGCCTGGCATCCCGTGCACCAGTACACCCAGCAGGGCTTCCTCGCTGGCTGCGAGAAGCTGGGCCTGGACTGCGAACTGGCGACCACCGACGAGAACACCCTCGACGCCCTCGTCGCCCTCGCCGACCAGGTCGTCTCCCGGCCTGACGCCAAGGGTGTCGCCATGTGGTTCGGCGGTCTCCCCGTCGCCAAACCCATCATCGAGAAGGCCAAGGCCAACGGCGTCGTCGTCGCCCTCCCGCACTTCCCTGTGCCCGAAGGCTTCTTCGCCGACAATGCCGTCCAGATCGCTGCGGACACTTCAAAGTATCCCGACCCCGTCGCCCAGGCCATGTGCGACGAACTCAAGAAGCAGGGCGTCACCAAAGGCTCCGTCGCCATCACCGAGAACAACCACAACGCCACCGAAGACATGGTCGCCAAGGTCTTCGCCGAAGGCATGAAGAAGTACTGCCCCGAGCTCACCGTCCTGCCAGTCGAGCTGGAAGGCCCCGAACCGACCCAGGCCATCGCCGTCGCCACCTCCATCATCCAGGCCAACCCTGACATCGTCGCCGCCCTCTCCACCACCGGCGGCGGCCCCACCACCTGGGCCGGCGCCCAGAAGGAGACCGGCAAGAAGCTCCTCGCCGTCGGCATGGACGCCACCCGCGTCAACCTCGACCTCGTCACCAACGGCGAGGTCTGGGGCCTCGTGGCCCAGCCGCTCTACGAGGAAACCTTCGGCTCCGCCGAACTGCTCTACAAGATGGCCAACGGCGAGAAGGTCCCCTACTGGACCGTCCTCGAGGCGCCGCTGGTCACCAAGGACAACACGCAGCCTTTCTACGACCTCCTGGCCCAGCTCGAACCCAAGTTCCGCAAGGATGCCAAGAACCCGGACGAGAAGTAGTAGTCTGCCTGGCTTCACGGGAACCGGACCGTCTCCGGTTCCCGTGAGCTGACGAACCTGGACGGTCCCCCGGCTGGCCCGATCGGGATGGTCGGGGGATCGACCCAACCCGGAACACCGCTTCACGCGCTGCGATGACAAGGAGTCGGGTCCCATGACTGATGTTGTGACGAATAAGCGCATCGAGGCTGGCGCTGCTGACCGGCAACCCCTCCTGGAAGCCAAAGGTATCTCAAAGGCGTTCGGCCACGTCCAGGCCCTGGATAACGTAGATTTCGAGCTCTATCCGGCCGAAGTGGTGGCCTTGATCGGCGACAACGGCGCGGGAAAGTCTACGCTGGTCAAGATCCTTTCCGGCATCTACCGCAAGGATTCAGGGCAGATCTACTTTGAAGGCCAGCCTGTCGAGCTACGCGGCCCCAAGGATGCCGAGCGTCTGGCCGGGATCTCAACTGTGTACCAGGATCTGGCGCTGGTGGATGTCCGCGATGTGGGTTCCAACATCTTCCTCAACATGGAATCCACCCGCTGGGGGATCTTCATTAACTTTCGCAGATTGTATGCGGATGCAAGGCGAGTGATCGACCTTCTCAAAATCGACATGCCATCGGTCCGGGTCAATGTCGGGGAGCTATCCGGCGGTCAGCGGCAGGGGGTCGCGATTTCCCGCGCGCTGGCGCGCGGCCGGCGCATCTTCATTATGGATGAACCTACCGCAGCCCTGGGCGTCGAGCAGCAGCACAAGGTCAATGAGTTGATCGCCAACCTGAAGCGCGAGGGAAAGACGGTTCTCGTGATCAGCCACAACCTGGAGCACGTCTTCACCGTAGCCGATCGGTTGATCGTGCTGCGTCGCGGAAAGCGCGTGGGCACGCGCCTCAAATCGCAGACGACGAAGGAAGAGATCGTCGGGCTGATCACGGCCGCAGTCAAGGGCGATGTGCCGGATTGACCGGTCACCCATAAGACCAGCGAGTGGGCGAATCCTCCAGTTGGGTTACACGAGGGTGAAGAAAGGGGCGTTTCCACGGTAAACTAGCGTCTCCGCGCTGTGGAGGATCCTGCGATTGTCCCTCCGTATCCTCTCAAAAAGGCGGGGACAAATCTGCTCAAGCCGAGTCCGTGACTCGGCGAGCGAGCGGCGGATCACGGATCCGCCTTGAGCTGCCTCGGACTATTGAGAGGATACGTCCCTCCAACCGAAACCCTGCTGCCCTCACGACATTGCCACCTAACCGCAGAACTGAAAGCAGGGCGTATGCCTGTTCGAGGTGGCTCTCGAAGGGCTGCGTTTCTCTCGCGCGCATCGGAGCCGCGACATGAGAACAGAGGAAGCCCTGGCCGGCTTCTGCCAGTCCATTGCACGGTCATTACCGGAGGAGACCGTGACGAAACCTGTCGTCGCGAATCCAGTCCATATTGACTGGGATAAGGCGAAATGTAGTAACTGCATATCCTGCGTGGTCGTCTGCGCGGAGCGCCACACGGGGACAAGCGCTCCCTCCCGCGCACACATCCGCATTAACGTGGATTTGCTCACCGACAACAACGTGACCGCGCAGTACTGCCGGCAGTGCGCCGATGCGCCGTGTGCCGAGGCCTGCCCGGCAGAAGCTATCGCTTTTGATGAAACCGTACGCGCCTGGCTGGTGGACGAAGAGAAGTGTATGGCGTGCGCCGCCTGCGTCGACGCCTGCCCCTACAAAGCCATCGTCGTCGATCCGGTGACCAACACGGCCGCCAAATGCGACTTGTGCGGCGGCGCGGTGCGCTGCGTCGAGATTTGTCCGACCAAGGCGCTGGTCCTGGTGGGCGTGTGAGGGAGGAGGCCGATCATGGCAAAAAAAACCGGTGGCTGGGCAGGCAAGCTTCTGCGCGTCGATCTGAGCACCGGCAAAATCTGGACCGAACCCTCGGTAGAGTATGGCCGGCAATACATCGGCGGGCGGGGCATCGGGGCGCGCATCGCCTGGGATGAGATCCCCGCGGGCGTCAAGCCCTTCGACCCGGAGAACCGCCTGATCGTGAGTGCCGGCCCGCTGACCGGCACCTCCGCACCGAACTCGGGCCGGGCAACGGTGTGCACTTTGAGTCCGCAGGCCTATCCCTGCGAGTGGTTCTCCTATTCCAGTATCGGCAACTACTGGGGACCGACCCTCAAATATGCCGGCTACGACGCGATCGTGGTGCAGGGGGCCTCGGACAGACCGGTCTATCTGTGGGTGGAAAACGACAAGACCAGGCTGCGCGACGCGAGGGAGCTGTGGGGCAAGGGCACGTTCGAGACGCAAGAGCGCCTGGCGGCTGAGCACGGCCCGGACGTGCGGACGCTGGCCATCGGCCAGGCGGGAGAAAACTGCAACCGCATCGCGATCATCGCGACCGGCACCGCCTCGGCCGCGGGACAGGGCGGCTTCGGCGCGGTGATGGGCGCCAAGCGGCTCAAGGCGATTGCCGTGCGCGGCACCGGCGGGATCCCCATTGCCGATCCCGAGGCGTTCTCTGAGTGCACGCGGCAAATCGCCAAAGAGATGCACGCGCCCAGCGGCTGCCCGAAGTGGAGCACATTGGACCCCGACCTGAAGCGCGAGTTCGGTCAACGGTTCGTCGCGTGCAGCCAGGGGTGCGTCAACCCGATCTGCCGGCTCAGTCGCTACTACATCAACGTCCCCGGCGTGGTCTATCCGAACCGAAAATACACCGGCATGGTCGTCTGCGAAAGCTCGCTGCTGGGCGGCGCGCCGGGAACCTATTACGACTGGAATGTCGGCTTCGAGGGCGGCTTCGAGCTGGCCCAGATCAGCCAGGACTACGGCATCAACCATTGGGAGCTCGGCCTCGGCATGGCGCCGTGGCTGCGGAAGTGCTACCGCGAGGGCTTGCTGAAGGACTTCGACGGCGCGGCTGTGGATCTCAATTCGGCGCACTGGTGGGATTCGTTGTTTCGCAAGATCGTTTTCCGCCAGGGGAGCGGCGCTGCGTTGGCCGAAGGGTGTGTGCGCGCCGCCAGGATCTTAGGTGTGGGTGAGGAGCTGATCCCAGAATTCTTCACCGCCTGGGGGTTCGCCGGCCATTGGGACGGCCACGGCGACAAGATCAACATCATCGTCTTTCCCTATTGGCTGGTGACGGCACTTCAGTGGGCCATGGGCACGCGCGATCCGATGGCGAGCGGGCACGGCTACGCCCAGAACATCATGAATTGGTCGCCCATGTTTTCGCCGGACGGCGGGCTGGGTTGGGAGACGATCGCCGATGTGGCCGCAAATGTATACGGTACCCGACAGGCAGCGCACCCGACCTCGGGCTACGAGGCCAAGGCGATCCCGGCGGTCTGGCACGGCCACCGGAGCATCATCAAGGACAGCGTGACGGTAGACGATCAGGCCTACCCGCGCATCTACAGCAACAAGACGGCGGACCATTTTGCCCGCGCCGAGAACGGTATGCCAGGGCCGTCGTTCGAGTATCACATGTTCCGCCTGGCGACCGGCATGGAGATCAGCGAGGTCGAATTCGAGGGGATGGCCGAGCGGGTCTTCAACCTGGAACGGGCAGTACAAATTCGCAACTGGGACCGCTCCAGGGCCGTGGACGAGATGGTCATCCCCCATTTTTCGGCCATCGAGAACTGGGTCAACCCGTACATTGGCAAAGGGGTAGGGCTGGATCGCGATAAGTTCAGCAAGTTGATGGACGAATACTATGTCTTGCGAGGGTGGGATGTGGCGACCGGCCGACCCACCGTGGCGAAGCTGAAGGAGCTGGGGCTGGCGGACGTGGCCGAGGAGTTGACGAAGCGCGGGTTGATCAAGGAGACCTTCGAGGTCTCGGAGACCTCGAAGGTCTAGAGGACGAAATGCCTATGTACAACCCATGCTGTCTTAACGGCAAACTGGTTCTCGTCACCGGCGCGGGCACAGGCATCGGCCGGGGCATCGCGCTGACGTTGGCACAGATGGGCGCCGATGTGGCGTTGCACTACAGCCGCAGCGCGGAAGGCGCGCTGGAAGCTGTCGGCCAGATCGCGGCACTGGGCCGCCGCGCCATCGCCATCCAGGGTGACCTGGGCGTCATCGCCGATTGCCGCCGGGTGGTAGACGAAGCAGCCGCCTTCCTGGGGGGGCTGGATGGCCTGGTGAACAACGCCGGCATCACCACGACGATCAACTTCCTGGATGTGACCGAGGAACAGTTCGACCACAGCTACGACCTGAACATCCGTGGCCAGTTCTTCTGCGCGCAGCAGGCGGTGCGCCACATGGTCGAACGCGGGCGTGAGTTGCAGCGGCGTGATCCCGACACCTACTGGGCCGGCGGCAGTATCGTCAACATTTCATCGGTGCATGCGACCTTGGGTTGTCCGGGGCACTCGGTCTACGCCGGCACCAAGGGCGCAATCAACGCGTTCACCCGCGCGCTGGCGGTCGAACTGCTGCCGATGCACATCCGCGCCAATGTGCTGGCCCCCGGCACCATTGAAGTGCCCAGCTACTGGCGCAAATTGCCGGGCTACACGCGGGAGGCCGGAAACAGGCTTGTGCCCTGGGGTCGCGTCGGCCTGCCTGAGGAAGTCGGCTATCTGGCCGTCTATCTGGTGTCGGACGCGTCCGAATTTATGACCGGCTCGGTGCTCTATTTCGACGGCGGCCTGACCGCCAAGATGGCGCTGCCGGAGCAGCAGGCGCAAAGTGATGGATGAACTCAAAATGCAAACTGGTAAGCGGATGAGATTTGGCAACCTTGAGATCAACCCGGCGTTGAGTCCGGGTATCCTCGACACGGCGACATGGGATCGGGATGCCGCCTGGGCCGCTGTGCAGACAGTGGATGACACCTGCTGGATGGCGCTGATAGAAGCCGCTGCGAGCGGCGCGTCCTTGCCTGCCGACCCCGGCTTTGTGCTCCACGCACCCTCGCTCGCCTGGCATGAGGGCACGTTCTACTGCCTGGCGAGCCTGGCGGATGAACAGCAGGTCTTCCTGGCAATCGGATCGTACGTCGATGAATCGGTCCTGGGAGCGCCTATCGGTCACAAGGTCATACCAGGGGCAGTGATGGTAACTCCATCGGCCATCAACGATCTATCATCTACCGCGCTTGCTCTGTATTCCACCGCTGCCCCAGTCATCGACCGCTTCTTTCGCCTGGTTGCCCCGGACAAGGGGCCACGGGCGTTGGGACCGGCGCCGCGGCTCGGCATCGGCACGCGTATGACGACCGCAGTGTGGCCCGCGATCTGGCAGGCGATGGCGCAGGGCGGCTTTGCGGCCAACGCCATCCAGAATTCGGTACGCGAGCTGAACTTCCTGGAGACGCTGATCGAGGGCCGGCCGGCCGAGAAGAACATCGCCTTCGGTTTTGGGGCCATCGAGACTGGGTACACCGGCAGCTCGTACGAAGGGCTGTGGGTGGCGGGCGTGCTGGATGCGCTCAAGACCCGAAGGGTTTCCGAAAACCCTTCGGGTCTGCCCGGTTACGGCGCCGACGCTGACCACATCCAGGTCAAGCGCGGGGCTGATGGTCTGGCACGGGCAAAGCGACTGCTGGATGCCACGCCTTACTACTCGTTCTACACGCTCGACGTGTCCGATGTGCTGGATTACAGCGCGCTGGCCGGGAGTCCAGATCAGGCAGATCTGGGAAGCCTGTCCGGCCTGCAAGACCTCCTGGCTTATCATCAGCAGCCGCGCCGGGTCGGCAGCTTCGACTATCGTCCCGATTATGCCGACCTCCGTCGTCTGGTCGGGAAGTATGGGATTGCGCTGGACGCCGTAGGGGTGCTGTATGAGTACCTTTGCAGCCTGAAGGAGGGTGTCCCATTCGATCTTGAATTGAGCATCGATGAGCACCCGAACGACGTGCCCACCTTTGACTGCCTCACCTCGGAGGCGGAACTGATCTTCGTATTGCTCGAGGCGCGACGCCGCGGCATACCGCTGACCCACGTCGCGCCCAACTTCGGCGTGGAAAAGGGCACCGACTACCGCGGGGCGGACGGCCTGGCCGGCTTCGAGGCGCGGGCCCGCAGCCTGTGCGGTATCGCCGAGCACTTCGGCGTCATGGCCGACTTCCATTCGGGCGACGACCTGAGCGCGGCCGCACGGCAGGCCATCGGCCGCGCAACAGGGGGACGCAACCACTTCAAGGTGTCGCCCAACCTGCAACTGCTCTTCGCCGAAGTGCTGGCCGAGCACCATCCCGAGCTGTTCCGCCGCTGGTGGGACGATGCGCTGGCGTACGCACAGCGCGAAGCCGCCGCCGGCTCGGCGTTCGCGGCGGGGTGCATCCAGCGGTCGGATACGGCCAGGCCTTCGTCGCACGACGCGCTGTTCCATAATTTCAGCTTTGCGTTCGTCGGGCGGCGTGATCCCGACGGGCAATTCATCTGCCGCGAGGAGTTCTACGCCCTGTCACCAGCATTTTATCGGGCGTACCAGGAGTGCATCACCGGCTATTTGCTCGAGTTGGCGGATGATCTCTGGCTGTCACATCCTGATTTGGAGTAGCCCATCATGGACCTTTTTCTCGACAGTTCCAACCCCAAAGAAATCCTGGAAGCCCGCTCATGGGGCCTGCTTGCGGGCGTGACGACCAACCCCGGCCTGATCTCCGCGGCCGGGCCGGACATGGAAAAGACCTTGCGCGGAGTCGTGGACGCGTCGCCGGGGCCGGTGTTCGCGCAGGTGATCGGCTGGCACGACCCCGCGCCGATGATCCGCCAGGCGCGCTGGCTGCATGCCTTCTCGGACCGCATCATCGTCAAGCTACCGGCCAGCATCGCGGGCCTGCAGGCGCTCCAACAGCTCAAGCAGGAGCAGCCCGACCTGCGTTTGGCGGTGACCGCGATCGCCTCCCTTGCGCAGGCGTACCTGGCCGCCAAGGTCGGCGCCGACGTCGCCGCGATCTTCAATGGCCCGCTGGATCAGGCCGAGGACACGGCGCACGACATGATCGCGCCCGTGCGCAAGATCTACGACAACTACGGCTTCAAGACGAAGATCCTCGCCTGCGGCCGCTACCCGCGGCTTTTCGGCGAGATCGCCGTGGCCGGCGCCGACATCTGCACGATGCGGATGGAGTTCATGCGCCTGCTTTACGAGCACTCCTTCACTGAGGCTCGCATGAACGGCTTCCTGAAGAGCTGGCGGGGGACGTTCGGAGACAAGACGTGGCCGGAGCTTCTATGAGCGTACTCGACCTCTTCAATCTTACCGGCCAGGTCGCTATCGTCACCGGCGGGGCGCGCGGGCTGGGCCGACAAATGGCGCTGGCGCTGGTCGAGGCCGGCGCCGACGTGGCGATCTGCGATCTGCTGGAGGAAGAAGGCCGGCGCACCGCGACGGAATTGGCCGTGCTGGGCCGCCGAACGCTCTTCGGCAGGGTAGACGTCACCCGCGCCGACGAGATCGAGGCGTTCATTGGTCAGGTGGCAGAGCGATTGGGTAAAATTGACATCCTGGTGAACAACGCCGGCATGTCGTCGGATGGCCTGGCGCTGCAAGAGGAGCCCGACGACGCCTGGCGGCGCATGCTCGACACCAACCTGTCGTCCATGTTCTACGTCGGCAAACGCGTGGCGCAGCACATGATCGAGCGCGGCGCGGGTGGCGTCATCATCAACATGGCGTCGATCAACTCGCTGGTGATCAGCAACATCGCACCCCGGCATAACGTGCCATACTGCGTCGCCAAAGCCGGTGTCGCCCAGTTGACCCGCGGCATGGCCGCCGACTGGGCGCCATACGGTGTCCGGGTCAACGCGATCGCGCCTGGCGCCATGCTCACCGCACAAACCGCGGCCAGCCGCAAGTATCCGGAGATCATGGAGCGGATCATCACCAACACGCCCATGAAGCGTTACGGGGAGGAAGAGGAGATCAAGGGTCTGGTCGTGTACCTGGCCTCGCCCGCCTCGTCCTTCGTGACCGGCAGCCTGGTGGTGATGGACGGCGGGACGACGATCTGGTGACCGGGAGCCGCCTCCGCTGTCTTATCTGAACCGCATTGCGCTTAGGGTGATAATCCACAGACGCGATTTACAAGAGGGGGCGCTCATGGAGACAATGGCTGTATCTGGAATGAAAGTCGCACCGCAAGACCTGGCCGCGTTCTGCATCGAGGCGATGCGCATCTCCGGCCTCAACGAAGAGGACGCCCGGCTGACCGCCGAAGTCCTCGTCACGACCGACACGCTGGGTACCTTCACACACGGCACGCGACAACTGCGCGGCCTGTTGAATAATATTCGCACTGGCCGGCTGAGCGCGACGGCGCACGAAGAAATCGCGGCGGAAGGGCCGGCGTGGGCCATCGTGGACGCGCACTACGCCATGCCGCCGGCGGTATCATATCGCTTGATGGAGCTGGCGATGCAGAAGGCAAAGGCATGCGGCATCGGCTTTGTCGGCGTGAAGCACAGCAGCCACTTCGGCGCGGCCGGCTTCTACGCCAACCTGGCCGGCCAACACGACATGATCGGCCTGGCCATGTGCAATGTGGACCCGTGCATGACCGTGCCGGGTGGCCGGAGCAAAATCATGGGCACGAACCCGATCGCCTACGCCGCGCCGGCCGGCACGGAGCGACCAGTCTTCCTGGACATCGCCACCAGCGCGGTGGCCGCCACCAAGATCTTCGCGGCCAGGGCGTTGGGCAAACAGATCCCCAAAGGGTGGTTGGTGGACGACGAAGGGCTGCCCACGACCGATCCCGGCCAGTACCCGGCCAGGGGCGCCCAGTTGCCGATGGCCGGGCACAAAGGTTATGGCCTGGCAGTCCTGGTGGAGATCCTCAGCGCAGTGCTCACCGGCGCGGCGATCATGAGCGGTGTGAAGAGTTGGGTATTGGACGACCCGGAACCGACGGACGAAGGGCACGCCTTCATTGCGATTGACATCGGCCAGATGATGCCGCTCGACGAATTCAAGGCGCGCATGGACGGCATGATCCGCGAGATTCACGCCGCGCCGCTCGCCAGGGGCGCTGACCGCATCTACCTGCCCGGCGAGATCGAGTGGGAGAAGCGAGACAGGGCGCTGACAGAAGGTATCGCCCTGCCGGCCGATGTCATCGCCAGCCTGCGCGGGCTGGCAGAGGACGTGGGGCTGGATCCCGAAGAATTCAATCTGAAGCTATAAAGCCACGGCGTTCAGGCCGTGGTGTTCCACAACCACACGCACAAATTCTCGGAGACTGACACGTGATCCAAATCGTAACCTACAGAGAGATCAAACCCGCGGCCGAGTGCCGCTACGACGGCGTGGCGTTGGGCGAGGTGATGCTGCGCTTCGACCCGTTCGACGTGCCCACCGCGCTGGCACGCCAGATGCGCATCTTCCAGGGCGGCGGCGAGACCAACGTCGCGTGCGGGCTGGCCTACACCTTCGGCCTACGCACGGCCGTGCTGACCGCGCTGGTTGACGACCACATCGGCAAGAACATTCGCAATCAACTGCGCACGGCCGGTGTGGACACCGGCAAGATCATCTGGTTCAACACCAGGAACGACGGCTCCCGCTTCTCTACCGATCAGAAGGGGACCCTGATGAACGGCATCAACTTCACCTATGTCGGCAAGGGGGTGATCCCTTCCGACACCCTCTACTATCGCGGCCACACGGCTGTGCGCGAACTGCGTGAGGGCGATTTCGACTGGGATCCGCTGTTCGGCAAAGAAGGGGTACGCGTCTTCAACACGGGCGGCATCTACACCCTCATCTCGCCGACCTCGGCCGGCCTGGCGATCGAAGGAGTGAAGAAGGCCAACGAGCACGGCGCCTTCGTCGCGGCCGACCTCAACTATCGCTCAAAGGTCGAACCGAACAAGGCCCGCGCCCGCCAGATCAACCAGACCATCGCGCCCTACCTGAGCTTCCTGGTGGGCAACGACTCGGACCTGCACGACGCGCTGGGCTACGAGACGAAGGTTTCGTCCAGGACGCCGTTCGACGAATGGCTCGAAGCCTACAAGGGGACCGTGCGACAGGTAGCGCACGACTTCCCCAACCTGAGCCTGATCGGTACGCAGTGGCGCGGGGCTACCAGCGCCGACACCATCGACTGGGGCGTCGCGCTCTACGACACCGCGGCAGACACTTTCTACACTGCGCCGCTGCGCACCAATGTCCCCATCGGTGACCGCACCGGCGGCGGCGATTCGTTTATGTCGGGCGTGCTGGCCGCGCTGCTCAAGGGCAAAGACCTGGCAACCGCGGTCCAGTGGGGCGCGGCGCACGGCATCCTGGTGCAGGAAACGGCGGGTGACATCACAATGGTAGATGAACGGGCCGTGCTCGCCGAGGTCAAGCGGGCGTTGGCCGGCAGCGGCGTGAAAGCGTCGAGGTAGTAGTTGGTAGACTGGTAACTTGGTAGATTGGGAGACCAGTCCACCGATCTACCAATTTTCCAATCTACCAATGTACCAGATACCAAAGGAGACACCATGTTTCACCCTCTTTTCGATCTCACCGGCCGCGTGGCCTTGGTGTCCGGCGCCGCCCAGAATATGGGCCGATCCTCAGCCATCGCCCTGGCCGAGATTGGCGCGGACCTGTTGATCACGGATATCAACGAGCCGGGCCTGCTGGACACGGCGGAAACGATCCGCAAACTGGGCCGGCGGGTTGTCCCCGCGGTCTATGACGTTTGGGATGAAGCGCAGATTCGGGCGATGTATCAACAGGTGGACCGGGAGTTCGGGCGGATCGACATCGTCGCGAATATCCCGGGCGCCAACATCCTGGGACATCCTGAGGAGATCACGCTGGAGCACTTCACCAAGGTGCTCAATGCTACCCTGGTGAGCAAATTCGTGTCTTGCCAGGAGGCCGGGCGGCGTATGCTGGCGGCCGGCAAGGGCAGCATCATCAACATGTCGTCCATCGGCGGCGTGCGCGCCCTGGGCCGCGGCAACTTCGCCTACAGCGTCGGCCAGGCCGGCGTGATCCAGATGACCCGCGAGCTGAGCACAGAGTGGGCGGATCGGGGCGTACGCGTCAACGCCATCGCGCCCGCGCAGATCACCAATCCCGGGTTCGACGTCCGCATGGACAACACGCCGGGCCTGCGCGAACGCTTCCTGCGCGGCCTGCCGATGGGGCGCCTGGGCGTGCCCGACGATATCAAGGGTGTCGTGATGTTCCTCGCATCCGACGCGTCCGGTTATGTCACGGGCACGGTCCTGCCGTTCGACGGCGGCAATCTGGCGATGGGCGCCAACGCCACCATCGGCCGCAGCGAGGCCTGAGGTCCAGAGTTGTCGGGGAGAAGAACTATGTCTGAAGATACTATTTTGAACCCATCTAGAGATCAACTGCTCGCGCTCTACCGCACCATGCTGATCATCCGTCGTACCGAGGAGCAGTTGGTGAAGTTCTACGCGGCCGGGAAACTCTACGGCGGCGTTCACACCTACATCGGCGAGGAGGCGGTGGCGTCGGGCGTGTGCGCACACTTGCGCGACGATGACACGGTGTTTAGCACGCACCGCGGACACGGCCACGCGCTGGCCAAGGGCGTGCTGCCGCGCGAACTGATCGCCGAGGTGATGGGGCGTGCCACGGGCTGCTCGGGCGGCCGCGGTGGCTCGATGCACCTGTTCAAACCCGAGGTCGGCTTCATGGGCTCCAGCGGCATCGTCGGCCCGTGCATCACCCTGGCGGCCGGCGGCGGCTATTCGGCCATGCTGCTCAAGACCGCCCGGGTAAGCGTGGCGTTCTTCGGGGACGGCGCGTCGAACAACGGCGCGTTCCACGAGGGACTTAACCTGGCGACAGCATGGCAGCTTCCGGCGATCTTTGTCTGCGAGAACAACCTGTACGCCACCGAGGTGCCGCTGAAGAAAGCGACTGGCAACACGAACATCGCCTCGCGCGCCGCGGCCTACGGGCTGCCGGGGATCACGGTGGACGGCAACGACGTGCTGGCGGTCTACCAGGCGGCCGGCGAAGCGGTGGCGCGCGCCCGCGCCGGCGGCGGTCCCACCCTGATCGAGTGCCGCACCTACCGCACGCGCGCCCACGCCGAGGGGATGCGCGACGCCGGCTACCGCACGCCGGAGGAGGTCGCATCCTGGAAGGAACGAGACCCGATCAGGCTCTTCCGCGAGAAGCTGCTGGGTGACGGGAGTGTGACCGAGGTCGAGCTGGGTGCGATCGACGACGAGATCAAAGCCCTGGTTGAGGAGGCCGGCAGATTCGCCGAGGCCAGCCCTCTGCCTGACCCGACAACGGTGAGTCAACACGTGTATGCTGGAAACTGGAAGCTGGAAACTGGCAATCTGGGACTTCCAGCTTCCAGTAACCAGCTTCCAGCAACTAATTTCCGGCACATGACCTTCGTCGATGCCGCCCGCGAGGGACTGGCCGAGGAAATGGCCCGCGATGCCCGGATTTTCGTCGTCGGTGAAGGGATCGGGCCGCGCGGGGGGAACTTCAATACCACCCTCGGCCTCTACGATCTCTACGGCGAAGAGCGGCTGCGCGATTCGCCGATCAGCGAACGCGGCTTCACAAACCTGTGTACCGGCGCCGCGGCCACCGGCACGCGGCCGATCGTGGACTTCATGTTCATCGACTTCCTGGCCGACGCGTTCGGGGACATGTTCAACCAGATGTGCAAGCTGCAGTGGATGAGCAGCGGTCGGCTGGTGATGCCGATCGTCGTACGTGGCTGCGTGGGCGCAGCGCAGTCGAACGCGGCCCATCACTCCGGCAACTACTACCCATTCTTCATGCACATCCCCGGCTTCCGCGTGGTGATGCCGTCCACGCCGGCCGATGCCAAGGGCTTGCTGAAGACCGCCATCCGCTCCGACGACCCGGTGCTCTTCCTGGAGCACAAGAACCTGCTGGCGCTCAAAGGCCCGGTGCCGGACGGCGAATACCTGATCCCGTTCGGACAGGCGGCGATCCGCCGCACGGGCGCCGATCTGAGCATCATAGGCATCGGCTTCACGGTGAAGCAGGCACTGGATGCTGCCGAGATATTGGCGAAAGAGAGCATCTCGGCCGAGGTGATCGACCCGCGCACCCTGGCGCCACTGGACATGGGCGCCATCCTGGCGTCGGTGCACAAAACCGGTCGGCTGCTGGTCGTGGACGAGGATTTCGCCCCGTGCGGCGTCGGCGCTGAGATCGCCACCCAGGTGATGGAGGCCGCGTTCGATGACCTGGACGCGCCGGTGCGCCGTGTGAACGGCCTCTTCGCCCCCGCACCCTACAGCCCGCCGCTCTACGAGCCGCTGGTGCCGAGTGTGAAGGGCATCGTCCAGGCAGTACGCGAGCTGCTGGCGGAATAGCGTCCAACCGGCGGTTGGAAACCGCTGCCAACCGTGCGATGTCTGCCTCCGCAGACTGATCTCGCAACTGACGCAGGTCGGCTTCGCAGGGGGAGCAGCGACTTTCAGTCGCCCGGATGTCAGGAGGACAACATGTCATTTGAAGTCGTCTTGCCCCGGCTGGGCTGGAACATGGAAACGGGTCGGCTGGGCGAGTGGCTGAAGCGGGACGGCGAGCGCGTTGAGGCTGGCGAGCTCCTCTTCACCGTCGAAGGGGACAAAGCTACCCAGGAGATCGAGGCGCTGGAAAGCGGCATCCTCCGCATCCCGTCCGATTCCCCGCCGCCGGGCAAGGAAGTGCCCGTGGGTACGCTGCTGGCCTATCTGCTTGCGGCTGGCGAGGAGATCGAAGCTAGAAACTCGAAGCTAGAAACTGGTGTTGCTGAAGTCTCGGCTTCCATGCCAGCTTCGCAGGCAGTCCAGTTTCCGGCTTCTAGCTTCCAGCTGCCAGCCTCCGACACCGAGCCCACCATCAGCCCGCGCGCCCGCCACGTAGCCGGTGAGTTGGGCGTGGACTGGACCGGCCTTACGGGCAGCGGCCGGACCGGGCGGATCGTCGAGCGCGATGTGCGACAGGCTGCTGCCACTGCCACGGCGACCCCGCCAGCGGCTGAGCGGGTAAGCCCGCTGGCCAGGCGACTGGCAAGCGAACTGGGCGTGGACGTGGACACATTGGCCGCACGGCTGCCCGCCAAACGCATCGAGCGCGCTGATATCGAGGCGGAAGCGGATCGGTTGCAGGTTGAAAGGTTGAAGGTTTCGGCGCCCGCGGCGCCGCCGATTACCTTGGCCCCAGCCCTGCCTTCAGCACCTTCCGTACCCGCGGGCATGGCTATTCCGATCACCACCATGCGCCGAACCATCGCCGACCGGATGGCGGCCAGCACGCACACGGTCGCGCCTGTCACGCTGACGACCGAGGCGGATGCAACCGAGCTGGTGCGGCTGCGCAAACAGTTGAAGGACGATGCGGCTGTAGGGGCGGGCCTTGCGTCCGCCCCGAACGTGTCTGCCCAACCGGCGCCCTCGTACAACGACCTGCTCGCCAAGCTGGCCGCGCAGGCGCTGCTGGAGCACCCGATGGTCAATGCGCGCTTCGAGGGTGACAACATTCTTCAGTGGTCAACCGCCAACATCGGCGTCGCGGTCGACACCGACCGGGGGTTACTGGTGCCGGTGTTGCGCGACGTGCAAACCAAGTCGCTGCGCCAGATCGCGCGGGAATCGGCGGCGCTGATCGAAAAGGCCCGGACCGGCCGCATCAGCATGGACGAGCTACAAGGGGGCACGTTTACCATCACCAACCTGGGTATGTACGAGATCGACGCGTTCACGCCGATCATCAACCTGCCGGAGTGCGCCATCCTGGGCGTGGGGCGGATCGTGCCCAAACAAGTCGTTGTAGATGCCGAGGCCGAGCGCATCGCGATTCGCCAGATGGTGTTCCTGAGCCTGACCTTCGATCACCGGTTGGTGGATGGCGCGCCGGCCGCCCGTTTCCTACAGCGGGTAAAACAATTCATCGAGAAGCCGTATTTGTGGTTGGTCGGATGAGGCCACCGTCCATGATAACGCCATTTGGAGATTCACGATGATCAATGCCATGAAACAGAGACTACTGGCCGGCTCTCCGGCCCTGGGGATCGTCCTCGGCATGGGTTCGCCCACCGTGGCGGGCATCGCCGCGCGCTGCGGCTTCGACTTTGTGCTGGTGGACAACCAGCACGGCGATTGGGACGATACCACGACCCTGGCTGCCTTCCGCGCCATCTCGTTGGGAAACGCCGTCCCCGTAGCGCGCGTGCGGCAGAACGACTTCTATGCCATCGGCCGCCTGCTCGACCGGGGCGCGCTCGGCCTCGTTGTGCCGATGGTCAACTCGGCCAACGAGGCCCGCGCCGCGGCCTTCGCCATGCGCTACCCGCCCTACGGCGGCCGTTCCTTTGCGGGCAGCCTGGCCGTCCATTTCGGCCCCGACTACGACACCTGGGCCGACCGGGAGGTCTTCCTGGCCGTCCAGATCGAGACGGCGCAGGCAGCCGAGCATGCCGACGAGATCATGGCCGTGGAAGGCGTGGACGGCTGCTGGATCGGCCCGATGGACCTGGCACGCTCGCTGGGGGTGGGCGTGGGCACGCTGGCGCACCAGGCCGCCATCCTGAACGTGCTGAATGCCTGTAGCAAAACCGGCAAGATCCCGGGCATCTACACCCCCAACGCGGCGACCGCCCGTCTCAGGATCGAGCAGGGGTTCCGCTTCGTCACTGTGGCCGACGACGGCGGGCTGATCGCCGATGGGGCACAGGAGGTTTTGCGTCAATTGGCATGAACGCCTGGGCATTTCTAAGATCATCGAAGTGTTCGTTATGGGGCGGTCGCCTGACCATCCCCACATCTCACAGAGGAGCCTCTTATGTCGCCCTTCAAAGTCGTCATCACCGATTTCGGCGATTCCGATCACAGCATCGAAGCCGGGGTCCTCCACGGCTCAGGTCTCGATATCAACCTCGTCCGTCTGCAGACCAGGGCGCCGGAGGAGTTGATCCCCCACGTCGCAGACGCTGACGCCCTCATCGTGCAATGGGCAACGATCAATCGGAAAGTCATCGAAGCCATGACCCGCTGCAAGGTCATTTCCCGCTACGGCATCGGCGTGGATATGGTGGACCTCCAGGCTGCGGGCGAGCACGGCATCGTTGTGGCCAACGTCCCCGACTTTTGCATGGAGGAGGTCAGCGACTCCACCATTTGCTTCATTTTCGACCTCAACCGCCGCACCTTCATCCTGGATCGGTATGTGCGCGGCGGTGGCTGGGGATCGACGCGACCGATCCCCTATTGGCCTCCCCCGCGCATGAGCGGCCAGACCTTGGGCATCGTCGGGCTGGGCAACATCGGCCGGGTTGTGGCGCGCAAAGCCGGCTGCCTGGGCCTGAAGCTGCTCGGCTATGATCCCTACATCAAGCCGGAGCAGGCTGCTGAGCTGGGTGTGGAACTGGTCGCGCTGGATGACCTGTTGCACCTTTCGGATTATGTCACTCTGCACTGCCCTCTGGTCGCCGAAACGCGCGGGCTGATCGGCGCGGCGCAATTGGCGCTGATGAAACCGACCGCCTGTCTGATCAACATGGCCCGCGGCCCGGTGGTGGTCCAATCGGCGCTCTACGACGCGCTGGTGAACCATACGATCACGGCCGCCGCGCTCGACGTGCTCGAACAGGAACCGCCCGATCCCAACGATCCGCTGCTACAACTGGACAACGTGATCGTTACCCCGCACGCGTCGAGCGGGTCCGTCGAAGCCGCGGCCCAACTGCGCCACGACACAGCCCAGAATGTGGTGGAGATGCTGAGCGGCAGGCTGCCCCGTTCCATCGTGAATCGGAAGGCGTTGGGTTGGTAATACAAGGGTGGAACTTCTCATGGAACTAACCAGCAAGGAACGGTTTGATCGCATCTTGAAACACCAGCCGGTGGACCGCGTCGGCCTGTTTGAGGTCTTCTGGAAGGAGACGGTGCAGCGTTGGTCGGCGGAAGGCCATTTCGCCCGACCGGAGATGGTCAGCGACCATTTCAGCCTGGATGTGCGGCGGACCGGGGGCGAGATTACCCCGGGAGACTACCGCACCATCAATCTGATCGCCGACATCTATGCCGGTGACCAGGTCGTGGAGGAAACGGAGTCGACAAAACTCATCCGGGACGGCAACGGGGCGCTGCTACGCTGGATCAAGACCGGTTCCGGCGCGCCCGAACATGTGGACTTCACCGTCAAAGACCGCGGCGGCTGGGAGGAACACATCCGGCCGCATCTGCTCGACCAACGGACTTACGAGCGGCGGATCAACTTCAGCAGTTATCGAGAACTGCGCGCGAAGTGCAGCAGGGAGGATCGCTTCATGACCTGTGGCGTCGTCGGTCCCTTCGACCAGATGTCACCCATGTGCGGGCACGAGCATCTGCTGATGGGCATGGCGCTCGACGGCGAATGGGTGCGCGAGATGGCCGATCTCTACGCCACCGTGATGATCCGCCTGCTGGAGATCCTCTTCGAGCGGGAGGGACTGCCGGACGGGCTCTGGGTCTGGGACGACCTGGGCTTCAAGCACCGGCCGTTTATGTCCCCCGCGATGTTCCGGGAACTGCTCTATCCGGCGCACAAGAAGATCTTCGACTTCGCCCACAGTCGCAAGTTACCAGTGGTTCTCCACTGCGATGGCTATGTGGAAACGCTCATCCCCTCTCTGATCGAAGCCGGCATCAACTGCCTGCAACCCATCGAGGCCAAAGCGGGCATGGATCTGGTCAGACTGAAGCAACGCTTCGGCGATCAGATCGCCCTGATCGGCGGCATGGACGAGCGGGCCCTGGAGACCAACGATGTAGGGGCGGTCGAAGCGGAGCTGTTGAACAAGCTGCCCGCGGCGATGGCGGGCAGCGGTTACGTCCTACAGGTGGATCACAGCGTGTCCCCCCTGGTGAATTACGAAACGTACAGGTACTTCGTCGAACGAGGGCTGGAAATCGGAACCTACCGCGATTCATAGCATGCAAGGGGGCAGGTCATGACAGTCACATTTCAACCCGACTATCGGCGCTTAGGAATCCTGCTTCAGACGGGGCAGTGGGAGACAATCGCATGTTGACTTCGAGAGAACGCGTCCTGTGTGCACTTGACCATGAAGAACCTGACCGCGTACCGATCTTTTTCGGGACGTCCGGCGCGACCACAATGCTCGCGCCCGGCTACGAGCGGCTGAAGGCGCACCTGGGCATCACGAAAGAAACAACGATCTTCTGGCGCGGGTTGCAGTACGTGTTGATGGATGAGGAGGCGCTGGCCTGGTCCGGTTCGGATGGCCGCCCCCTTCTCCCGGGGCCGGCGCCGGCGCCGTTCGCGCGTGATGTCTCGGCCGACGCCTACGTGGACGGTTGGGGCAGCCTGTGGGAGCGCCAGCCGGGCATCATCTACTACGAGGTCGTGGATTCGCCCATCCGCACGGCCACCATCGCCGACCTCGACCGCTACGCCTGGCCCGACCTGGCGCATCCGAGCCGATTCGTCGGGCTGCGAGAGAAGGCCAAGGCGATCCAAGACGCAGGGTATGCTGTGGTGGCGCTGAGCGGGGTCTCGCCGTTCGAGCAGGCTTACATGTCGCGCGGGGTCGAACAGTGGATGCTCGACCTGGCCGGAAACCCCGACTTCGCCCTGGCGTTGATGCGCAAAATCACCGACCTGATGAAGGCGAGCGTGATCCGGCTCCTGGAAGAGGCCGGCGACACCATCGACGTGCTCGTCACAGGTGACGACCTCGGCTCGCAGAACGCGACGCTGATCTCGCCCAGGATGTACCGGCGGATGATCAAGCCGTTCCATGCCGAAATCTATCAAGAAATCAAGAAGCGCACCCAGGCCAAGATCTTCTATCACTCTGACGGCAACATCTACCCGCTGCTCGGCGACCTGGTCGAAATCGGCGTTGACCTGCTGAATCCGGTGCAGGTCAACGCCGGTGACATGGGCGACACGGCGCGGCTCAAGCGCGAGTTCGGCGACCGGCTCTCGTTCTGCGGCGCAATCGACACCGGCTGGGTGTTGCCGAGCGGTACGCCCGACGACGTGCGCGCCGAGGTGCGTCGGCGGATCAAGGACCTGGGGCCGGGTGGCGGCTACATCCTGGCATCGGTGCACTGCATCCAGCCCGACGTGCCGCTGGAGAACGTCATCGCGATGCTGAACGAAGCAAAGATAGCCGGGCGGTATCCGCTGGCGGCCTGAATCATCAGAACGGAGGCGAGAACCGATATGGGATCCAACAAAAAAGTCGTGGGGTTCGGCGAACTGCTGCTGAGACTGGGTACGCGGGGGTTTCAGCGCTTCAGCCAGGCCAGAGATTTCGAGGCATACTACACGGGGGCCGAAGCCAACACCTGCGTCTCCCTGGTTAATTTTGGTCTTGAGGGCTATGTGGTCTCGAAGGCGCCTGCCCACGATATCGGCCAGGCGTGCATCAACTTCCTCAAGGGTCACGGGCTGAACACCGATCACATCGTTCGGGGCGGCGACCGGCTGGGGCTGTTCTACCTGGAAACCGGCGCATCACAGCGCGCCTCAAAAGTAATTTACGACCGCGCCAACAGTGCGATCACGACGCTGAAACCAGGCGAGATTGACTGGCAGACCGTCCTGCAGGGCAAAGACTGGCTGCACTTCTCCGGCGCCGCGCCGGCCCTCGGCCCCGACATGCCCGCCGTTGTCGAGGAGGCATGCCGCACGGCGCGACAATTGGGCGTCACGGTCAGTTGTGACCTGAACTACCGCAAGAAGCTGTGGTCGCCGAAGGTGGCGCAGCGCGTGATGACGGGCCTGATGGCCTACGTGGATGTCCTGATGTGCAATGAAGAAGACGCCGAGATGGTTTTTGGCATCAAGGCGGAAGGGGCAGATGTCCGCAGCGGCCGTCTGGAGGCCGACAAGTACGAAGACGTGGCGCGGCAGGTACACGGGCGGTTCGGCTGCAAAACCATCGCCATCACGCTGCGCGAGAGCCTGTCAGCGACGTTCAACAACTGGTCGGGCGTCCTCTATGACGGCACGCAACTATATCGCAGCCGCAGCTACAGCATGTACGTGATTGATCGCGTCGGCGGCGGCGATGCGTTCGGCGGCGGCCTGATCTACGGTCTGCTGACCGGCATGCCACTGCAAGATGTGATCGAGTTCGCTGCGGCGGCTTCCTGCCTGAAGCATTCGATCCCCGGCGACTTCAATCTCGCTTCCCGGGAAGAAGTGAGAGCGCTCATAGCCGGCGATGCGTCGGGCCGAGTTCAACGTTAGAAAGGCAAGGAAGAAATGATCGTTGACCTGTTGGCTAACTCACACCTGTACCGGGGCCTCGCCCCCAGCATCGATCGCGCCTTCGCGTATCTGCGCGAAACCGATCTTGCCGCGCTTGAGCCGGGCGACTATGAGATCGATGGCAAGAACATCTTTGCCAGGGCTCTGACCTATATCACCCGTGTGCCGGAGAACGGGGTATGGGAGGCGCATCGCCGCTACATCGATTTGCAGGTCATGGTTCTGGGTGACGAGCGCGTCTGCTACGCACCGCTGAGCCGGCTGACCCCGGGCGCGTACGATGAGGCCAAGGACTTCCTGCGCCTGTCGGGCCAAGGCGATGTCGTGACGCTGTCGGCCGGAAGCTTCATGCTTCTGTGGCCGACCGACGGCCATATGCCCTGCCTCGCCGTCAATAAGCCGGAGCCGATCAAAAAGGTGGTGATCAAGATTGCCGTCGACTGACCGATAGCCTTTGCGATCGCGGGAGATCGAACATGAAGTCAGACAAGAAAGCCGTGGTTTTTGGCGAGCTCATGATGCGACTCGCCACAAAACGGTATGAGCGACTGGTGCAGGCCCACGAACTGGAGGTGGATTACACCGGCGCGGAAGCTAACGTGGGCGTTTCCTTGGTCAACTACGGTTTGCAGAGCTACATCGTCTCCGCGGTCCCGGATTCGCCGGTAGGGCAGGCGTGCATCAACGCCATGCGCCAATACGGACTGAACATAGACTACGTCAAGCGCATGGGGCGCCGGCTCGGGATCTATTTCGTGGAGACCGGCGCGGCGCAGCGGCCATCGCTCTTTCTCTACAACCGCAAGGGGAGCGCGATCACGGAGCTAAAGCGGGGCGATCTCGACTGGGATGAGGTCATGCAGGGCAAGGATTGGTTTCACTTTACCGGGATCACGCCGGCGCTGGCCGACAGCGTGGCCGAGCTAACCCAAGACGCCTGCGTGGCCGCCAGGAGACATGGCCTGACGGTAAGCTGCGATCTCAATTTCCGAAGCAAGCTGTGGCCTTTGACGAAAGCCCAGAAGGCCATGACGGGGCTGATGGAGAACGTGGACGTTCTGTTCACCAACGAAGAAGAGGCCAGCAAGGTCTTCGGCATCAGTGCCAGGGACACGGACATCTCGTCAGGGAAGCTGAGCGAGGAGGGCTACGATGACGTGGCCCGGCAACTGGTCGACCGTTTTCATCTACGCTACGCCGTGATCACGCTGCGGGAAAGCCTATCGGCTTCGGTGAACAACTGGTCCGGGATGTTTTACGATGGCAAGGAGTTCTACCACAGTCGAAAATACCACATAGACCACATCGTGGACCGGGTCGGTGGCGGAGATGCGTTCTCGGGCGGCTTCATCTACGGGATCCTGACCGGCATGGATCCGCAAGAGACGGTGGAGTTTGCCGCCGCGGCCTCCTGCCTCAAACACACGATCCAGCGCGACTTCAACCTGGCTACGCTGGACGAGGTGGTGGCGCTGATGCAGGGTGAGGGCTCGGGCAGGATTCAGCGATAGGCAGCTGAAACGATTGGTGATATAAGCGAACAATGCGCCCAGCAGGGCCACCCACGAGAGCGAAAAACAGAGCGTCTCGGAAATGCGCTGGGGGATCAGAAGTGGCCGGCTTCTGATCTCTGCGCCAGTTGCATGTCCAAATACCACTCGAACGTCGCCCTGCCCCCGACCATCAAGCATTCACCCCGCACGCGCGCCACATCCAGGCGGTCGAAGCTGGCGGTCGCCGGTTCCAGGAAGATGCTGTAAAGGTCCTGTCAGCCACCCTCGTCCGGCAGCACGGCGAGATACGGGACCTGCTCGGCCGGCCAGGCCAGGCGCAGCGTGAACCCGCTGGCCGGATAGGTCAGCTCGCACCACCCTTCCGGCATCCGACCCTTCACGAAGTACTTGACGACTTCGCGTGCCGCCTTCGGTTGCATCCGGCGCAAATCACGCCGACGATCGTCCGGCAGGGTGGCGACCGGCCAATCGAACTCGTCGCCATAGCGCCCCAGGCTGTCGTCGAAGCTCAATGCGGTGACGATCTTGCGCACGCCGTCCGGCAGTGCCAGCTCGGCGCCTTCTTCAAGGTTGAGCATCAGGTGTGCGGCCCACATGAAGTCGAAGTCAAAGCCTGAAAGGTTGGTCAGCCGGTAGTCAGCCCGCAGCGTGGCTTCATCGGCAAAGGACACCCACTTCTCCAGCCGGTACGGAAAACGCACACCGTGGGTCCTCAGGTGAAGCCGTCCGCTCTGTTCATCCCACGCCCAGGGAATGCTCCACACCTCGTCGTGATCCGGGATCGGCGTGCCGCGCCAGGGGTACCCTTCATAGAAACACCTGTCGATGCTGGGACACATCTCGCCGAATCCGGAACATTCACTCTGCGCCACGTAATCGCCGTCATAGGGCGCCAGCCGGTACGTCTCGTTGGGCTGCTGCAGCAACAGCTCCAGGCTCACTGGTTTGTAGATCAGCGAACACATCTTGGCCCCAACACCCGGCAGATATTGTGCGGCGATCGTCTCCGACTCCAGCGTGATTGCCGGCTGATCTTTGTAGCGAGACGGACGAATCGTGCCGGTCATTTCCGGTACACCAGCAGTTCGCCCTGCGCCATCAGATGCGGCTCGACCTCGGGTCCAAGTTCCTTACAGGCGTCGATAAACTGGGCCGGGCTACCGCCGTGCTCGGCAAACATCCAGAAATGGCAGGGGATCGCCACCCTTGCGTGTGCGTCGTGTGCCAGCTTCGCCGCCTCGACACCGTCCAGGTTGCCGTACGCGCCGTTGATTGGCGGCATGATCACGTCAACGCCCACGGCGAAGATGTCCTGCCACTTATCCGGGCGATACGCCGTATCAGCCACCTGCCAGACTTTGATCTCGCCGGACTGCACGATCACCCCCAGCGCTTCCGGCGCCAGGTCGCCGTGATCAGCAAAGACGCCGGTCAGGCTCACATCGCTATAGGTCAGCGTCTCGCCCTCGTGAATGATGGTATAGCGATCCTCGGGTATGCCCAGCTTCTCGAATTCGGCACGGCAATCGGGCGCGGCGACGAAGTGGATCCTGGCGTTGCGGGCGAGCACCGGGATCGCGTCGTAGTCGAAGTGATCGGGGTGCGAGTGCGTGCAGACCACCACGTCGGCGTCGACCTCTTGCGGAGCAAGCGGCGCTGGCATGATGCGCTTGAAGCCGTATAGCACGTCGCTCAGCATCCGGTGAACGCAATCGCTGAGATAGGCATCCACGTACACGATCGTGCCGCCCGGTGTCTTGTAGACAAACCCCGCCTGGGCCAGCCAGAAGATCGCCAGGCTGCCGGGCTCCACCTGAAGGTCCTTGATCTGTGAAGCGAGTTTGCTCATATGATGCTCCTGACCCCAAAATAGGACGCATTATCAAGAAAATCTGCTGTAAGAGATCTTGCGCCGGTTGCAGAAACAGGCCACCTCCGGGTTTGTGTAGGGGCCGACCACAAAATTGGCACCGTAGGCCACGTAGAGTGCCGCGGTCGGCGCGTCCAGGATCGAGCCGACGCCCAGGATCATGCTGGGCAGTTCCCGCTGGCAATACCTGGACAACTCTTTGAACACCTCTGGCGCGAAATCGCCGCGGTTGGTGAACTCCAGGAGCCGGCAGCCGCGCAGCGCGCTTTGCCGAGTCAACGCGTGATCGCCATCACCGGTCAATGTCGCGTCGGTGAGGCGACCGCGGCCCGCGTGCCGCTCGACCCGACACCCCACCAACAGGACCTATCTCGATGCTGACCGATATGCAGAAGCTGCGCCGGCTCGCGACCAACCATGCTCTGACTCAGACGTACCTGGTGGGCCACTTCCTGACACCCGGGTTCACTGATTTCATCTGGGGTGGACTGATTAGCCCACAACGCCAATACATCCCGAAGATGGCGAATCCAAAGAATTTTTGACTTTGTCAAGGAAATATGACGCCCGGCAACTCTTGTCCCACACGCGACCTGATACAGTGGTCGCGTGTGCCTCCGCCCAGGGGACCGGGGCGCGTTCATAGAACTGCCTTCACCGCCCGCTCTATCTTCTCCAGGTCGGCGCGAGTGGAGATAAGGATGTCATTGGCCTCGGCGTAGGCCCGCGCTGCCGGCGTGAAACCGCTATGGCTGACGCACCAGGGTCGGGCGTTCAAGGCTTGAGCTTTGGCGGCCAGCGCGATCAACTCCTTCTCGCCGACAACCTTGCTCTGCCATTTGATCTCGACTGCCCACCGCTCACCGCTCACAGGCTCGGCCACGGCGTCCACTTCCACTTGATCAGCTCGGCGATCCCTGGCTGGGGATGGTGCTGCGTCAGCACCCTGAGATTCGTCTCCACCTCGCCGGTGCGCAGCACATGGATGCCGGTCAGCAGCACCCGGTAGGCGTAAAGCAGCTCCTTGACCGTCGGCGCAGGTTTGGTCAAGAGCTTGCGCTGGGCCTTCGCGAAGCCCAGATAGTGATGGTAGAGGTGCCGGGTGACGCAACCCTGACCGATCGCTCGC
Organism: Anaerolineae bacterium CG2_30_64_16; assembly: GCA_001871755.1. GTDB lineage: Bacteria > Chloroflexota > Anaerolineae > CG2-30-64-16 > CG2-30-64-16 > CG2-30-64-16. Next base: position 765 of record MNXL01000151.1, on the reverse strand, counting down.
AGCTCCTCCAGCCACGGGCCACCATGCACCACCAGTGGGGAATAGAGCTGCTCCAGCACATATCCGTTGTGGCGGGTCATCAAGCGAGCAAACTTGCGCAGATCATGGGCCACCCAGTTGACTTCAGCGCCGGCGCAAGACTGTGTGATCGTGATGGTCTCTTGCGGCTCTTGCAGTCGCAGCAAATCCGGCACCGGCAGCACGAACGCCCCGCGCAGGTCCACATCGCTGTCGGGCGAGGGAAAGCCGTACAGGTGCGCGCCGCTGACGGTGGCGAAGAGAGGGTGGGGACCGGTCTGCACCACAGTGCGCAGCAGCTCAAAGTCGAGATTGGTCATATGCTTCAGTTCCGTGGAAAGTATAGCACACCGCGGTGAGCGATGAAAGGAAAGATCGGCCCTGACACCGTATTTTGAGCGCAGGGCGCCAGCCGGCAATACCCCTCCCGCAAGAACGCGTTCGCCATCGCCGCCTGCCACAACGCGGGCACCTGCCCGCGCCATTCGGCCAGGTAGCGCCCCCAACCCAACGTCTGTAAAGCCAGGTTCCGCTTTGCTCAGTACATCGGGTCAGCTCCGACTTTTCGCGACAGCGATGACTTCAGGTTGCCCTGTAGCCCTTGCTCGAAGGTATAGTTAACATGGCACTGGCGACACCCAGAGCCATCGCAACCTGGCTTATGGCAAGCCGCGTATCTTCTCAATTCTTGGGGGGAATCGCGCTGTGGCCGGTCTCCTGACCGAGCCACCGTGGCTCGGTCAGGAG
>MNXL01000321.1 GCA_001871755.1 Anaerolineae bacterium CG2_30_64_16 | reverse complement strand
AGGTCTTCGATCTCCCTAACCCGGACAAGCCGGAACCAAAAAGACGACAGCCGCCACTCCCAAAATCCTTGCACAAAAAACGAGAATTTCGGGGGTTAGGCCCCATCAACCTGCGCCGGCTGGCCGAGATCCGGGCAGCGACCGCGGTCCCGATCCAGTTCGGTGGCGGACTGCGCACCATAGCTGACGTGGGGCGGGCCCTGGCCCTCGGCGCGACGCGGGTCGTGCTGGGCACTGTGGCGGTGCGGCAGCCGGAGATCGTCGGGCAGGCCGTCGCCGAGTTCGGGGCCGAGCAGGTGGTCGTCGGCATCGACGCGCGGGAGGGGCGGGTGGCGACCCACGGCTGGCAGGAGACGTCGGCGCTGGATGCGCTGACGGTGGCCCGGCGCATGCGCGACCTGGGCGTGGTGCGCGTCGTCTACACCGACATCGCCCGGGACGGCACGCTGACCGGGGTCAACCTGACCGCCACGGCCGCGCTGGCCCGGGATAGCAGGCTGCGCGTCATCGCCAGCGGCGGCGTGGCCAGTCTGGCCGACATTCGCGCCCTGGCTGCGCACGCATCGGACGGCATCGAAGGCGTGATCGTGGGGCAGGCGTTGTATACGGGGGCAGTGGGGTTGAGAGAAGCGATCTTATCCGTCATTCCCGCGCAAGCGGGAATCTAGTCCGTGACACCTGGACTCCCGCTTTCGCGGGGGTGACGAATTGGACGGAGGTCACGCGTATGCTCGCCAAACGCATCATCCCCTGCCTGGACGTGAAGGACGGCCGGGTGGTCAAGGGGATCAACTTCCTGGGACTGCGCGACGCCGGCGATCCGGTGGAGCAGGCGCAGGTCTACGACCAGGAGGGGGCCGATGAGCTGGTCTTCCTCGACATAACGGCCAGTCACGAACGCCGCGACATCGTCATCGACATGGTGCGACGGGTGGCCGACCGCGTGTTCATCCCCTTCACCGTGGGCGGCGGCATCCGCACGGTGGAGGACATGCGCGGCCTGTTGCTGGCCGGCGCGGACAAGGTGTCGATCAACTCGGCCGCTGTGCGCACCCCCGATCTGATCACCGCGGGCGCGACGCGATTCGGCAGGCAGTGCGTTGTGGTGGCCATCGACGGCAGGTGGATGGGGGACCGGTGGCAGGTTTACATCGACGGCGGCCGGGTAGCAACCGGCCTGGAGCTGGTGGCCTGGGCCAGGGAGGCTGAGCGCCGGGGGGCCGGCGAGATCCTGCTCACCAGCATGGACACCGACGGCGCCCGCGCCGGCTACGACATCGCCATGCTGGCAGCCGTGGCCGGCGCCGTGGGCATCCCGGTGATCGCATCGGGCGGCGCGGGGGCGCCGTCCCACTTCTACGCCGCGCTGACGGCCGGTCTGGCCGACGCCGCGCTGGCGGCTTCGCTGTTCCACTATCGCGAGCTGTCAGTGGGGCAGGTCAAGTCCTACCTGGCCGAACGCGGGGTGCCGGTGCGGATGACGTGAGAATACAGAACAAATAGGGAAAACAACGAATCTCTTTCGCTCCCCTCCCTTTTCAGGGGAGGGGCTGGGGGAGAGGTTTTGTCCACTGGGAGAGATGATCCATGTCCGATACCCAACCTGCCAATCTACCAGTTTCCCCAGCCATAGCGCCAGCCACCTGGGCCGATCTGCGCTGGGACGAGCGCGGGCTGATCCCGGTCGTGGTGCAAGATGCCCGCACGGGCGCGGTGTTGATGGTCGCCTGGATGAACGCGGACGCACTACGCCTGACGATCGAGACCGGTGAGACGCACTTCTGGAGTCGCAGCCGTGGCGAGCTGTGGCACAAGGGCGCCACTTCCGGCAACGTGCAGCAGGTCACCAGTGTGTGGGCCGACTGCGACGGCGACACGTTGCTGGTGCAAGTCGAACCCGCCGGCCCCGCCTGTCACACCGGCGCGGTGAGTTGCTTTTATAGGATGGTAAATTGGTAAATTGGTAGTTTGGTAGATTGGTAGATTGGTAGATTGGTAGTTGGTAGATTGGTAGATTGGTAGATTGGCACAGCGGATGGATTCCCAATGTACCGATTCCCAATATACCAATCCCCAATGTACCAATCCCCAATGTACCGATTCCCAATGTACCGATTCCCAATGTACCGATTCCCAATGTACCAATCCCCAATGTACCAATTTACCAATCCTCAATGTATCCAAGGAGGACGCGCCATGTCTGATGTCCTGCAAACGCTCTGGGATACCATCGAAGATCGCAAGCGCAACCCCGTGGCGGGGTCGTACACAGTGAGTCTGTTCGAGGCCGGACTGCCGCGCATCGCGCAGAAGGTGGGGGAGGAGGCCGTGGAGACCGCGGTGGCCGCGCTCAGCGAACGCGATGACCGCGTCGTGTGCGAAATGGCCGATCTGGTCTACCATTGCCTGGTGTTGTTGGCCGCCAAGGGGCTGACCTGGGCTGATCTGGAGGCAGAGCTGGCGCGGCGGTTCAGATAGCAGCTACCACTGAAATCCACCGGTGAAGTGGACGAGCCGCTGGGTCAGCGTCTGGGTGAGACCTTGTAGCTTCTTGATCAAGGCCTGCCACTGCGGGTTGTCCCTGGCTGAGCGCATGGTCGGCAGGTCCTCCGCCACGAAACCGATCAACCGGCTCGGATAGTCGCCGTAGGCAGTGTGCCAGGCATCGCTGGGCATCAACCCCAACTCTTGTGCCTGGGGCAGGAGTTCCTCCAGCACGAAGCGCCGATAGGCGTTCTCATGCCCAGACCGGATACTAAACGATAGCAGAAGTTTGACCTGTTCATTCATTCTCATATCAATGTCTTCATTCGCAACATGCGGTCGGTCAGCCTGCGAAGGGCTTCGGCGACCGTGGGTTTGCCTTCGCGTTCCAACTGTTGCGCCGCGGCCGCGGTGACGCCGAAGAAGGTACCGTCGATAGCCGGCAGATATAAGCCGACCAGCTTCATCAGTTCGGCTTCATCCTCCGCCTTGAGCAAACGGCGCACCAGTTCCAGAGCTTCCGATTGATCCATTCCCCACTCCTGTGCACATCTTTCAGTTATTATAGCCGAGCCCTTGCCAGCAGGCAAACCCCTTCCATCGGCAAAGGGATATTATGCTTTCTCGATCTGGGGGTATCCTCTCAAAAAGGCGGGGACAAATCTGCGGGCGAGCGGCGGATCACGGATCCGCCTTGAGCTGCCCCGGACTATTGAGAGGATACATCTGGGGGTCTCATTTTGACACCCGGTGGTTTGACAGGTATAATATCGCTTCGGCAGCATCCAAGCTGTCAAAGTATTACATCCTCAAGGAGCAAGATGATCGTGGGGCAGGAAGAAAGCACTCTCAACATCCCACCGCGGAAGGTTGTCAAGACCCTGGCTGTTGGCCAGCAGGTGGAGGGTCTGGTCAAGCGGGTGACCGACTTTGGGGCCTTCATTGACATTGGCGTCGGTCGCGACGGGTTGGTTCACGTCTCTGAGATGGCCGTGGGTCGGGTCGCCAAACCTTCTGACATTGTCAAGCAGGGCGACAAGGTTCCGGTGTGGATCAAGGAACTGGACCGGGAGAAAAACCGGATCAGCCTCAGCATGATTGAACCGGGCAACCTCACCGTGCGCGAGCTGGAAGAGGGCATGGTGGTCACCGGAAAAGTCACCCGTCTGGAGCGATATGGCGCCTTTGTAGACATCGGTGTCGGTCGCGACGGCATGTTACATGTCAAGGAGATGGGCCACGGCTACGTCGAAAAACCTGAAGACGTGGTCCACATGGGTGACGAGATCCAGGTTCAGATCGTTGGGATCGACCGGCAGCGCGGGCGCGTAGACCTCAGCATCAAGAGCCTGCTGCCGGCTCCGGTGGAACAGGCTGCCGGCTCCGCGATCGCAGCACCCGCGGCGGTTGAAGACCTCGTGGGCCTGGTGGAAGAGGACTTCGTCTCGCCGTTTGAGTTGGCTTTCCAGGAAGCGAAGCAGAGCGAGCGGGTCGAGAAGCGCCGGGCACACCGCAAGAAGACGCGCGTCTGGGAATACGAGGATGATATTATCAGTCGCACCTTTGAGCATCATCGCCGGAGCAAGGGCGCGTAGCGCTTGCTGTTCCCCGGATCGCTGACATGCTTGACAAGGTGACAAGAGCCTGCCCTGAGCTGCATCCTGAGTTTATCGAAGGGGTCCCTCGTGAGCCTGTCGAACGGCTTGCCGAAGGGTGAAGGGGTAAAGGTGAAAAACCCCACCTTATGACCGTGGCGAGTATAGATATCGTCGGTCGGTGAGCCCGGCAGCAGCGGGTTTTTGGCCGTATACCCGTGACGCGGAGGCCATGCTTCCGCCGGTCGCGCGTTCGCAATAATCACTTCTCTAACGGCGTGGATCGTGTGGTCCACGCCGTTTTGTGTCCGTCTCCCGTCTTCTCCCGGGCCTGCGCGCCCCGCCTATCACGTTCACCGCACTTCCTTTGGGATGTCACGCTGAGCGGGTTGGACAGCCCATTCCCGGTATCCCAGACCACAAGCGAAGCGTCTCCTGCGGGTGCGACGAGCTGCTGCGGCCCAAACCATGTCCTGAGCGGAGCCGAAGGAGATGAGCCTGCCGGGAAACTCCCGGCGTGGAGATGCTTCACTGGTGGCTTGCCGAAACGCACTTTGAGTGGTAGACCCGTTCAGCACGACAGATGAGGCGTTTCTTGCCGAGGCGCATCCCGCCATCGCGGGATGGGGAACTCAGCATGATAAGTGCGGTTGTAGTACTACGCGGCCCGTCTACGCTCCCTCGGCCGCCTCGGGTGACCAGGCGATGCTGACGTCGAAGGTCTCTGTCGGACTGCTCATCCGGGTGGGGTCGGCTGGGGCTGCTTCGGCCGAGAGGGTAGCTGCGAAGCAGGTGGCAGCCTTGGTCTGGCAGAGCGGGCCGGCCGGCTGCACCTGGAGCAGAATCGCACGGCCGTCGCAGGCCAGGCGGACCGCGGTGATCATCTGAAGTGGGCCGATGGCCGCGCACCCTGCCGGGGCCCCGGGCGGCGAGTGATAGGTGGCCCGGCCGGTGGAGAGCGTGGTCGCCAGCGCCGCCCGGTCCATGGTCGCCAGCGCCAACACTGCACCCGTGCCGGCGTCCTGCACGATCACCGGCGCGTGTCCGCTCGCATCCCACGCCACATCGTGAATCCCCTTCATTTGCCTGACGCCTCCCGCCATCCCGATACCACAGTATTCATTGCACCCCAGCACACCGGGGCGTCATTCCCGCCCACGCCGGCGTCCCCACGCACCCAGGCGTCATTCCCGCGCAGGCGGGAATCCAGCTTCACCGTAGCAACTGCTGGCTTGCATCTTCAGACCCAGTTTAGCATAAGGCGGTGGAAAGCACAACGACGGTGTTAGGTATCCTCTCAATAATCCGGGGTGGCTGTGGCCGGTCTCCTGACCGAGCCACC
>MNXL01000319.1 GCA_001871755.1 Anaerolineae bacterium CG2_30_64_16 | reverse complement strand
CTCCTGACCGAGCCACCGTGGCTCGGTCAGGAGACCGGCCACAGCCACCCCGGATTATTGAGAGGATACGTCAGATGGCGTTGCGGATCGCCTGGATGGCGTCGGGGTCCTCCAGCGCTGAGGTGTCACCCAGATCCTGGCCCAGATATGCCACCCGGATGATCCGGTGCATGATCTTGGCGTTGCGCGTCCGGGGCAGGGCCGTGGCAAACCGGATCTCGCGCGGCTTGAGCGGCTTGCCCAACTGCGCGACCAGGCGCGCCATCAGCTCCGCCCGGAGCGCCTCGCTGGGCTCATGCCCGGGCGCAAGGGTGCAGAAGCAGACGATCTCCTCTCCCTTGAGCGGATCGGGCACGCCGATGGCTGCGGCCAGAGCCACGGCCGGGTGGCCGCAAAGCACGGCCTCCACCTCGGCCGGGCCGACCCGCTTGCCCCCAACCTTGATGGTGTCGTCGGAGCGGCCCAGGATGTACCATAGCTTATCATTGTCGATCGCGGCCCAATCGCCATGCGCCCAGATGCCGGGGAAGCGAGACCAGTAGGCCTGGATGTATCGATCCGGATCGCGCCAGAAGCCGCGAGTCATACCGATCCACGGCTGGCGGATCACCAGTTCGCCCACTTGACCGCGAACCGGCCGACCCGCCGCGTCCACGACGTCGGCGGCCATGCCGGGCGCGGGGCCACTGAACGCCGCGGGCTTGAGCGGCGTGAGCAGGTTGCCCAGGAGGATGCCGCCGGAAATCTCGGTGCCGCCGCTGTAATTGATGATGGGCAGGCGCCCGCCGCCCACGGCCCTGAACAACCAGAGCCACGTTTCGGGGTCCCATGGTGAGCCGGTCGAGCCGAACCAGCGCAGGCTGGACAGGTCGTGCCGTCGGACCGGCGCTTCGCCGTGGGATTTCAGTGCGCGGATCAGGGTGGGGGAGACCCCCAGGCCGGTCACCTTGTGCCGTTCCACCAGGGCCCAGGTGCGGGCGCTGTCCGGGTAGTCGGGTGCGCCGTCGTAGAAGAGCATGGTCGCGCCCAGCAACAGCGTACCGAACACCTCCCACGGCCCCATCATCCACCCCATGTCGGTGAGCCAGTAAAGGGTGTCCCCCTGCTTCAGATCGAATCCGTGGGCCAGATCCTGGGCGGATTTCACCGGGAAGCCGCAGTGCGTGTGTACGGCGCCTTTGGGCCGGCCTGTAGTGCCGGAGGTGTAGATGATCATCACCGGGTCTTCAGCCGACGTGCGTTCGATTGCGGCTTGTTCCGGTTGGATCGGCGCCAGGTCGTGCCACCAGTGATCGCGGCCAGGGGTGCAGTGGACCGGCGTGCCTGTGCGGCGAACGACGATCATGTGGCGCACGCTGGGGACGTCGGTCAATGCCGCGTCGGCGATGGGTTTGAGCGCGATCTCCTGACCGCGTCGATAGAAGCCATCGGCGGTGATGAGGGCTATCGCGTTGGCATCCTGCAGCCGGGAGGCCACGGCGCCCTGGCCATAGCCCGAGAAGAGCGGCACGATAATGCCGCCGATTCTGGCGATAGCCAGGAGCGCGATGGCGATCTCGGGCACCATGGGCATGAACAGCCCGATGGCGTCACCGCGGCCGCAACCCAACTCCCGCAATGCGTTGGCGGCTTTGTTGACCTCCTGAGCCAGCTCGCGGTAGGTTAGAACACGAGTTGTGCCCTCTTCGCCCTCCCAGCGCAACGCCTCGGCAGCGGCAGTGGGAGTATTGAGCCACTTGTCCAGACAGTTGTGGACGATGTTCATCACCCCGCCCGGACACCAGACAGGCCACTCGATGCCCCGGCTGAAATCCGCGATCTGTCGATATGGCTCGTAGAACTGGATGTCCAGGTCGGTCAACACCGCTTCCCAGAACCACGCCACGTCATCGAGCGAGCGCGGGATCAGATCGTCCAGCGAAGCGATCCCGTGCCGGCGCATGAAGCGCGCCAGGTTGCTTTGCCCCGCCGCGACGGGGTCGGGCCACCAGACGAAATCACCACCGAAGTCGAACTCGGGCATTAGATCCTCCAGATTCCTCCATTCCCCCAATTCCCTTCAGTTCCCTCAGTCTCCCCGGATCTCCAGGGGATAGAAATACACGTCCGTCGGCTTGAACTTGCTGTTGCGGCGGAAGCGCAGGCCGACCCTCATGCCGACCCAGTCCAGGCCGGCCGCGTTGGGATCCAGGCCGATCAGCCGGCCCAGGAACAAAGTGTCGGCGCCCTCGAACTCGATCAGCGCCAGGATGAACGGCGTCTCGGGCAGGAACTCCTCTGAACCGAAGTGGCAGACGGTGAAGGTGTGCACCCGCGCCTCTCGGCCGGTCAGGTCCACCCAGTCAGTTTCGGCGCCGCTGGTCATGTCGTGGCCGCGCGGGGTGGCGTAAGTGTAACCGGAGTCGGGGTCCATACTGCCCAGCAGTCTGCCGTTGGCCAGACCGGCGAAGAAGGGGCTATCCTGGCCGTAAGAATGGATGTAGTTGATGGCGTAAGGCTGCTTGACGATGATCGGCGCCATCTCTTTAAGCGCTGCCAGCGTCTCGGCGTTGAGCTCGGCCGGGAAAGGCACGTTGAACAGGATCGCGCCGTCGTCGGTTTCGGGCAGTTTAGTCGCGAAGCGTGGCTCAGTCATGATGGATTCTCCTTTGAAGATGCAAGTCGCGTCTCCCAATTTACCAATCTCCCAATTTCCCAATTCACCAAATCTACCATTCTGCCGACCTACATCTCCTTCTCCAGAATGCTCACCGTCACATAGGTGCCCGTGCCAGCATGGCTATGGATGGCGCCGCGGCAAGCGTTTTTGAGCTGCAAAGTGTCGTCGTGAAAGTGTTTGCCGATGGTACCCTGGAGTTGCCAAAGGGCGAACACGGCTTGCATCAACCCGGTCGCGCCCACGGGATGGCCGCAGGCGATCAGTCCGCCGGAGGGATTAACGGGGATCAGGCCTTTCCGCCATTTTGGGTATTGGGTATTGGGTATTGGGTCGAATGTCAGGCCGTAGTCAATATTCGGCATAAACGGTGCGCCGGAGGCTGCAAAGGGCCCACCCTCGCCGTAGCGGCAGAGGCCCATATCCTCGTAGGTCTGGATCTCGGAGGAGGTATAGGCGTCATGTAGCTCCACGAAGTCGATCTGATGCAAGGGGTCGGCGATGCCGGCGCGGGCGTAGGCTTGTTTGCTGGCCATGCGGCCGGCCCGGAAGGAGTGCACGCCCGGATAGCGGAAGCCGTGATCCCAGAGATTCTTGTAATAGGCCCGCGTCTCGGCGGTGTCTTCGCTGGGCAAAAGATTCTGTTTCAGGAACGTTTCGTAGGATTGGTGCGGGCGGTCGGCCAGGCGCATGGCGTCGGTGCCGCGGCCGATGCCGGCCACCTTCACGCGCGGCAGGCGGCGTCCGGCGGCTTGCTCCAACTTCGTCAGCCCCTCTTCGCTGGCCAACACCACGGCCGCCGCCCCATCCGACATCACACAGATATCCAGCCGGGTCAGCGGCCAGGCGACCATGGGCGCCTGGCGCACGTCGGCGACGGTCAACCGGGCCGGATTCTGGCTATAGGGATTGTAGAAGGCGTTCATGTGGTTCTTGACCGACACGTGGGCCAACTGTTCGGGGGTGGTACCGAATTCCTGCATGTGGCGGGTGACCATCATGGCGTAGTAACCGGAGTAGAAGCCGCCGACTGGATAGTCGAAGCTGATGTCGGAGGCCAGGGCGATGAACTCGTTGCCCTTCCAGGTGTTGACGTGGCTCATCGTCTCGAAGCCGTAGGCCAGGCAGACGTCGGTGTCGCCGGAGGCCACCGATTTCCAGGCCTCCTGGAAGCAGATGCCGCCGGTGGCGCCACCCCCTTCCACCCGGTGTCCGGGCTTGGGACAGAGCCCCAGGTAGTCCTGAATCATAATGCCCGCCATCAGTTGGCGGGCGAAATGATCGGAGAAGTAGGAGGCCACGGAGCCATCCACCAGTTCCTGGAACTGCGGGTGTTCCAGGCCCAGATCGGTGACGGCGTAATCGTAAGCTTCTTTGACGATGGCGGGGAAGGTTCTGTTGGGGCGGGCTTTGGCGAACTTGCTCACGCCGCCCGAGACGACGTAGACGGTGCGCATAGTGCCTCCTTGCACTGGGTTGGGGGTGGCTTCAGGAGTTTCAGCAAGCCTTTTTCACTGATCGATGAGCAGGTAGTGCGAGTCGTTGGGTTGGCTCATGGCTGCTCAGACTGGGCTTGTTCCAGGTACTCGGCCGGCGTCATGACGGCCAACGCCGTTTTGCCTCGGAAGTGGCGGGCGTTCCAGGTGACGAAGGCCTCAATGTTCGGTGTGTTTTCTGCCAGCGCCAATACCAGGGCATCGCCAAACGCTATGCGGTGAGCCTGCATCCGGGCGAAGGGTTGCTCGTAAATCTCGCGCCGGAAGAAATCCTCGGCACCAAGCCCGGCGGGCTTGGGCCATAGGACACTGATCCCGTAGTTGGCCCCCAGCCATTTTGGCCGCTGGAGAAGTTCATCGCGCGATAGATTGAACGATAGCTGTCCCAAGACTTCCAAGAGAGTATAGATGGTGATCCCAGGCCACAAAGGGCGTACCCTCTGCAAAAACAGGACGTTCTGGTCCTGACGTGGGTCGCGGTGATAGGCGAACTCCAACAGCAGCACGTCGCTATCTATGATGACCATGATCGTCCTCGCAGGCTCTGCATCGCCACCTCCAAAGTGCCCAGGTCGAGATCGGCCAACCTGGCTTTAATGCGTTCTGCCATAGCTCGACCTTCGGCGATCACAGCGGGATCCTCTGAGGGAAGTTCTATGCGTACTCGTTCAGTCTCGATCACTCGGGCCGACTGGTCGGTGGGCTGCTCTTGTGCCATCGCCTCTTCCAGCCAGGAACAGGTATCAGCTGGCCCTGCCTTCGCAGATGAGGCGCTCTCCTCCGGCCACCCGTCCTCCATCTCGCGCTCCAGTCGCTCTACCTCGTAGACCGGCACGCGCCGATTCCGACCCCCAGGCAGGCGAGCCAACCGGACCAGGCCCTTTCGCTCCCAGTTTCGTAGCGTATTCGGGTGGATACCCAGCTTCTCCGACGCCTCTTTCAGCGTGAGGTAGGGGCGGTTGCCTTCCACGATCATCTCCTCCGGTGCAGTGGTAAGACTTGTGGAAATTATAGCACTTTGTGCAATGCTGTCAACCTCGGTATCATTTCAATAATCTGGGGTAGCTGTGGCTCGGTCGCAGACCGGCCACAGCAAGGAATTCGGTGTTTTCCCCACGCGCTGTGTATTTTCAGTGTCAGGCGTCGTTCGCTTACCCGAATCGGGCTTTCAGAATACCCTCCAGCGTCGGTTCGCCGATCACTTGCAGCTCGTAGCGCACGCGCTGGGCGGGCTGGTCGATCCTGGCGACCCGGGTCAGGTCGATGGGGGTGGCCGTGATCACCAGGTCGCACGGCACGCGGCGGATC
>MNXL01000056.1:5843-7999 GCA_001871755.1 Anaerolineae bacterium CG2_30_64_16 | reverse complement strand
GTACAGCCCCAACGCCGCCTCGTAGCGCGCCAGCGCCTCGTCATTCTGCTTCTGGAACGCCAGCACGTCCCCCTGCGCCCGCAGCACGTTGGCCTCGCCCAGCCGGTCGCCCACCGCCCGGTACAGCCCCAACGCCGCCTCGTAGCGCGCCAGCGCCTCGTCCCGCCGATCCTGGAACGCCAGCACGTCCCCCTGCGCCTGCAGCACGTTGGCCCGATCCAAACTGTCTCCAAAGCGTTCTGCCGCAGCCACGGCCGCATCCAGCCAGGCCAGCCGCCGCGGGTCGTGGTTGTTGTAAAGGACGTTGCGCCAATGCCGGCTGTACGCGACCAGGAGCTGGCCGGCCGGCTCATCGGTAGAAGCCAGGGCGGCCAGCCGGTCCAGCGCGGCCGTGACGTTCGCCCATTCCAGGGGCGCTCTGTAGGTCATCGCACCGCGGCCGATCAGATCATCGTAAGCGGCCACCAACGACAGAAAAGCCTCGGCGTGGCGCAACTCATAGGTCCGCTGCGTGACCGGGTCGGCGGGCCGGCGGCGCTCCAGGTAGGCGCGTACGGGCGCGTCCAGGTCATAGCGGTCGCGGTCGCGGCGCAGCAGGTTGGCGGACACCGTGGGCTTCAGCCGATCAGCCATCTCGATGGCCTCGTCGCCGTCGTCCGCGGTCTCGCGTCCCAACAACACGTAGCGTAGCCGGCCCGCTTCCGCGCCGCCGGCGAACGGCAGGAACGCGTACAGCGCCTCGGCTGCCGCAGGATGCCGGCCGGCCAGGTCATCCAGCATGTGGCCGATGAACTCCTCAAAGGCCTCGGCCATCTCTCGTCCCTGCAAGCGTTCCAATCGCCGCACTGTGCCGTCCCAGCCGTGCTCGGCCAACATGGCCACGGCGAGCCGCAGCATGGCGGGGTGGCGGAACGCCAGGCCAGCCATGCTGTCCAGCGCGGCGACCCGAGAGATGTCCAGCCGCACCAGCCAGGCGCGGCGGCGCACCGCGGCCAGCTCGGCGATCAACCCGGAGGGCACTGCCAAAGGCGGGATGGCTGCCCAGACGGCCGCGGCGTGACTTTCGGCCTGCTCCCAAGCCAGGCGCAACGCGGCGACGCGGTCCAACTGTTCCAGGTTCAACCGGTCATCGGGTCGTGCCAGCGCGGTCAAGGGGTCGCGCTCGCGCGGGCGCAACGTCATCAGCACGCGGGAGCCGCTGCGCGGGTCCAGGCCATCCAGGCCGCGGTCCAGCTCCCGCGTACGGTCGGCCGAAAGGCTCTCCAGGTTGTCCAGCAGCAACAACACCCGGCCGTTGTTCAGCCGGCGAGCAATCGCGCCGGCCAGGTTGCCGGCCTCCGCCGCCGCGGTGGTCAGCCCCAGCGCGGCGTTGAGCGCCTCCAATACCTGGATCGGCCCGAAATCCGGGATGTCCTTGGCGCTGGCAAACGCCAGTGCGTTGAAGCGATGCGCGTGGCGCAGCGCGACGGCCAGCGCGAGCGCGGTCTTGCCAATGCCGCCCACGCCGGTGAGCGCGAAGGCTCGCCGGCCGTCGGTCGCGAACCAGCGCGCCAGCCGTATCTGTTCGGCCGAACGACCCACGAAGCCGGAGAGCAGGCTCATGGGCAACGGCTCGTTGTGCGAGGTGGGGTGCAACACGAAGATTGGCCGCTCGGCTGGCGGATCCTCGGCGCGCAGCGTCAGGCCGGCCTCCCCCACCAGTTGCACGTTGGCGGCCCGATCGGCCGGGTCGCCCAGGTCGGGCAGGTCACCGGCGGCCAGTCGCGCCGCCAGGCTGCGACGGAACTCGCCCAACGCGTCCCCCACGGACCGACCGGCTGCCAGCCACCGATACAGCCGCTCGGCCAGCAGCTTGGCCTCCAGGTCATAGATCGGCTTGCACGTGGCGATGACGGCGCGGACGCCGGCCTGGCTCACCAGGGCATGGGCTACATCCAGCGTCTCGCAGGCGTTGAGCACCACCAGCGCGGGCGCGGGGCGGCCGGCGTCATCCCGCAGCGTGGCTACCAGCTCCGCGGTGGGCAGCAGCGTCTCGCGGCCCAGGCCGTCCTCCAGCCATACCCCATCGGGGCAGCCGTGGCAACTAAAGTGGAGCACCTGGTAGCCGGGGGCGCGCGGGGCCAGCGCATCGCGCAGTCGCTCGGCCGACGGCGCGG
>MNXL01000056.1:5468-5811 GCA_001871755.1 Anaerolineae bacterium CG2_30_64_16 | reverse complement strand
CGCGTCACCGGGTCTGCGGCCTCCACCGCGCCCCGCAGCCGCTCCCACTCGCCCCACACGTCCAACGGCGGCCCGTCCGGTGGGTCTCCGGCCGCGTTGGCCACCGGCGCAGCGATCACCGCCAACATGCGCAGATAGTGCCGCGCCTGCGCCGTGCGGACGAACTCGGCCGCGCCGATCGTGATCGTGTTGCCGCTGCCGGCCACGATCAGGCTGCTGAGGATAGCGCCGCCGGCGTGCACGCTGCCGGGGCTGCGGGTCGTTGTGGTGTCGGACATGGTGCATGTCTCCCTGGCACATCATGCGGCGGTTCTCCCTCACGTGCCTGGCGCTTTGCGGAGGC
>MNXL01000056.1:0-5417 GCA_001871755.1 Anaerolineae bacterium CG2_30_64_16 | reverse complement strand
GCACTTTGCGGAGGCGCCTGGCACGTCATGCGGCGCGTCTTCCTCACGTGCCAGGCGCTTTGCGGAGGCGCCTGGCACGTCATGCGACAAGCCGCTCATCAACCATCCAAGATCTCCAGGTACCTCGCCAAGTCCTCGGGCAATTCGCTCTCGCCGCACACATACTCCCACACCCACCGCCCATAGCTCGCCCGATCTGGGAAGTGCGCCTGGACAAAGGCCTGATCCCACAAGACACCGTCGCGCAGTCCCATCCACTCCGGATAATTCGAGTAGGGCCACTCCTCAAGCCGTTGGACCAGTCCATGGCGGACGGGATTAGCGTGGATGTAACGGCACAAGTGAAGCAGGTACCCCTCGCTCGTCACCGGTATGGTGCGATAGGGACCCTCAAACAAGGTGCCTGTACGCTCATAGCGTCTATTGAACGCCTTGGAATAGCTGTTAAAGACGCGCTGCGGCAGAAGCCCGGCCGCGTGGTTACCATCCTGGCGCAAAAGGAAGTGGTAATGGTTCGGCAACAGACAGTAGGCGATGGTTGCGATGCCGAGGGCTTGCGCATACTGCTTGACCTGGCGGAGCAAGAACAGGTAGTTCTCATCCTCCAGGAAAATCCTGCCGTGGCTTGCACCGCGATTGTAGATGTGATAGTAGCCGTCCTGATGAAAAGCGACCCGATAACGAGACATGGCACCTACCCCTCACGTGCCTCACGTGCCAGGCACCTGCGAGGTGCCTGGCACGTCATGCGGCGCGTCTTCCTCACGTGCCAGGCACTTTGCGGAAGTGCCTGGCACGTCATCGCACCCGCTGCTGCAATTCATACAGCTTGTTCAACGCATCCAGCGGGCTCAGCGCGTTGACATCCAGCGCGCGCAGCTCGGCGATGACGGGGTCCACGGCCGAGAAGAGCGGGAGCTGGAACACCGTGGGCTGCGCCAGGACGGAGCGCCGCGGGCCGGCCGCGCCCGACGCCTCCAGGTCGGCCAGGATCTCCTGCGCCCGGCTGACGACCGCCTTGGGCAGCCCGGCCAGCCGGGCCACGTGGACGCCGTAGGAGCGGTCGGCCGCGCCGGGCGCGATCTTGTGCAGGAACACCACGTTGTCCCCCTGCTCGGCCACGGCCACGTTGAAGTTGACCACGTGCGGCAGCCGCTCGGCCAGGTCGGTCAGCTCGTGGTAGTGGGTGGCGAACAACGTCTTGGCGCGCAGGCCGGGATGGTTGTGGATGTACTCCACCACGGCCCAGGCGATCGCCAGGCCGTCGTAAGTGCTGGTCCCCCGGCCGATCTCGTCCAGGATCAGGAGCGAACGGTTGGTGGCGTGATGCAGGATGTTGGCCGTCTCCACCATCTCGACCATAAAGGTGGACTGGCCCCGGGCGATCTCGTCCGACGCGCCGATGCGCGTAAAGATGCGGTCCACCAGCCCGATGCACGCCGAATCCGCCGGCACGTAGGAGCCGATCTGGGCCAGCAGGACGATCATGGCAACCTGCCTGATCCAGGTACTTTTTCCGCTCATGTTGGGGCCGGTGAGCACGACGATGGCCTGGTCGGGCGACAAATAGGCGTCGTTGGGGGTGAACGGCTCGCCGGTGAGCAGCTTCTCGACAACCGGGTGGCGCCCCGCTTTGATGTCGAGCACGCCGTCGTCAGCCAGCACAGGCCGGACGTAGCGGTTGGCCTCGGCCACCTCAGCCAGGGCCGCGGCCACGTCGAGCTCGGCCAGCGCCGCGGCGGTCGCCAGCAGGCGGCTCGCCTCCGCCGCGACCTGCGCCAGCACCTCCCGGTACAGTTGACCCTCCAGCTCCAGCACGCGCTCCTCCGCGTTCAAGACAAGCGCCTCATACTCCTTCAGTTCGGGCGTGATGTAGCGCTCCGCGTTGACCAACGTCTGCTTGCGGATGTAGTTCTCGGGCGCCAGCTCGCTGTTAGCCTTGGTGACCTCGATGTAGTAGCCGAAGACCTTGTTGTAGCCGACCTTGAGCGATTTGATGCCGGTGCGCTGCCGCTCTACCGACTCCAGGCCGGCGATCCAGTGCTTCGCATCGCGCGTGGCCAGATGGATGCCGTCCAGCTCCGCGGAGAAACCGGGCCGGATGACGCCGGGGGTGGCCAGCGTCGCGGGCGGCTCGTCGGCGATGGCGTTGGCGAGAAGGGTGGCGATGTCGGGGCACGGATCAAGGTATTGGGTATTAGGTATTGGGGATTGGGTATTGGGTATTGGGGACGGACCGTCAATACCTAATACCCAATACCTAATACCTCCGTCCACAGACCTCTCAGCCAACGCACGAATCCCTGTCAACCGCGCCAACGCCTCCCGGATCCCCACCAAATCCCGCGGGAGGGCGATGCCCTGGACGCAGCGGTTGACCCAGCGCTCCAGGTCGCCCAGGCCGCGCAGGATGCCGCGCAGTTCGGCGCGGTGCGGCGCATCGTGGTACCAGGCCTCCACCCGGTCCAGCCGCCGGTTGAGCGCGGCCACGTCGAGCAGCGGCTGGCTCAGGCGGCGACGCAACAGTCGGCCGCCCATCGGCGTCAGGGTGGCGTCCAACACGCCCAGCAGGGAGCCCTGCACCGTGCCGCCGCGGATGGTCTCGGTCAGCTCCAGGTTGCGGCGGGTGGCCTGGTCCAGCGTCATGAACTCGGCCGTGCTGTAGGTGCGCAGGCCAGTCAGTTGGCCCAGGCCGTCCCGCTGGGTGTCTTCCAGGTACTGCAGCAGCGCGCCCGCGGCCCGGATCGCCAGCGGCTGACCTTCGCACCCGTAGCCGGCCAGCGAGCCCACGCCGAAATGCGCCAACAACGTCTGCCGCGCGGTCTCTTCCTCGAAACGCCAGGGGGCATAGGGGGTGACGTGGATTGCAGATTGCAGATTGCAGATTGCAGATTGCACATCGGAAGCCTCTCTTGTCCGGCGCGGGTCTTTCTCCGGGTAGAGCAGCTCGGCGGGCGCGAGGCGGGCCAGCTCCTCGCTCACGCGGCGGAGCACATCAACGCCGTCGGTGATCTCGGTGGTGGCGAATTCGCCGGTGGAGATGTCGGCGTAGGCGAGGCCGGCGCCGCGCGAAGTGCCAGGCGCCTCGGAGGTGCCTGGCACTTGAGGGTGTTCAACCACCAATGCGACGATGTAGTTGTTGGCTTTCTCCGGCAGCAGACCAGGCTCCACGAGCGTGCCGGGTGTCACCACACGACGGACGACGCGGGGCACCAGCTTCTCCCCCTTGGGTGGCTCGCTGCCGACCTGCTCGGCGATGGCGACCTTGTAGCCCGCTTCGATCAGTTTGGCGATGTAGCCGTCCACCGCGTGGTAGGGCACGCCGGCCAACGGCACGCGTACGTCCTTGCCCACCGGCCGCGAGGTGAGCACGACGTCGCACACCGCCGCGACGGTCTTGGCGTCATCGTCGAAGGTTTCGTAGAAGTCACCCAACCGGAAGAGGACGATAATATCGGGGTACTGTCTTTTGATCGCCAGATACTGGCTGCGCATGGGTGTGGTCATGTGGTGGATTGGTAGATTGGTAGGTTGGTAGATTGGTAGATTGGTAGATTGGTAAGTTGGAAGGTGACAGGGGCAGGGGCATTTCGGCGATTCTCAAATCCGAAACCTGTACTGAGGTCCCTCCCGAGTACATCGAGGGGCCCAGTCGAAGTATCGGAAATCCCAAATCCCAAATCCCAAATCACCCGGTCACCCGGTCACGCCCCCCAACCGCACGCGGCCGTAGGGATCGCCGTAAAGGGCATAGGCCAGCCAGGTCGGGTTGGCGGGATCGGCCGCTTTGATGATCATGCGGGCTTCGTAAAATGCCTGGCCGAGAGGCGTCGGGTCGTGGCCCGCCAGACCCCAGAGCCGGTTGTAGAACTCTCGGGCAAACTGGGATGCGAGCGCGTCGTTGATCTCCCACAAGGAACCGATAAACGCGCTGGCGCCCGAATCCAGGAACCGCTCCGCCCACCCGCCGAGCCCGGTGAGCGCGAACCCCATCGCCCCGCCGTGGCAGGCATTCAGGAACACCACGGGCCTGGCTCGCCGCAGACCGGCCTGCTGCAACCCAATGATCTGGCTGGGGCGCAAGAAATCGCCGGCCAGTTTGAGCCTGGACTCGTTGGGGTCCTCGGTGTTGAAATTGCCGTGACACGCAAAGTGGAACAGTTCGACGTCGCCCGCCTGGAACTGCGCTTCCACGTCCGGGACCGTGCTCAACGGGCCGACCAGGCTGACCACCCACTGTTGGCGCTGAAGCTCGGTGAAGTAGTCGGCCTCCTGCTGCGCTGCGGCCAGGTTGTCGGCCGGCGCCACCCAGGCCCCACGCATCACAGCCAGTTGATCCGGCGCGCCCCGGCCTGCCAACCAACGCGACAGTTGGAACATCTCGCACAGCGGCGGATCGTCATAGAGCAGCGCGCCGGTTTCGTCCGATTCCACCGGCTTGACCAGCTCCCAGGGGATCCACGGGTCGTCTGATGTGATCAACAGACTCTTGCCCCGGTACCTTTCGCGGAACTTCCGGTATTCCCGCCTGAACTCCTCCGGGAACAGGTCTTCGTACAAATTCGCGCCGATGTTCGTCAGCTCCTGGATCGCCCGGCGCGTCTCCTGCTCGGAGCGCGAACGGGCCGAAACGCGCGCCAGCGTGCTCAGCCGGTCCAACGTGGGCTGGAGAAATGCGCGTGGATCGGCCAGAAGCGTCTTCTCGCCGACCGGCTTGAAGTGGTAGTCGGCGCCTCCCGGCGAATGCAGCGTGTAGGACAACGTCCGCCGGTCTGCGGAGAGGACCACCCGCAACTCCAGGTCGGGTGGCTGCGCGTTCTCGCCCGGCGAGACGATCGGCGCCGGATCGACGCGCACGTTGGCCAGCTCGGTGATCGCGGCCTGGTCCACCACGGCGGTCTCAAAGGCCAGCGTGACCAGGCGCCGATCGAACTGATACACGTCGATGCTGATCTTCTTCCGGCCCGGCGACTGCGGATCGAGGAAGAAAACCACCGGCTCGCAATCCCGTTCCGATTCCACCCTCACCACGCGTGCCGCCGGCACGCCCGGCAGGGCAGTCCCGCCGATCGCGTCGACGACCTCGAACCCCTCGGCATGAACGATCAGCGTCAGATCACCGACGCGCAAGGTCAGGCGCGCCGCTTCCTCGGTGAGGACCACGCCCTTCGCCTGGTATTGCCGGGCAATGTGGACGATCAGCGGGACCATCTCCTGCGAGAGCAGCACCGTGGCCGGGAAGTGGACGTTGGCGTAGCGCGTCAGGTCCGCGGCCGCCGGCATGTATGCCGCATCATCGCCGATCGCCGCGATGGCGGCCTTGGGCAACGCGGGGATGGCGCGGAGTCCTCGATAGGTCTCGGCGCGCCACGTCTTGCCACGATCCAGGATCTCACGCACGGTGGCGATCTTGGGCG
>MNXL01000349.1:416-5426 GCA_001871755.1 Anaerolineae bacterium CG2_30_64_16 | reverse complement strand
CGAGCGGCTGCGACGGCCTGGTCGTAGTAGGAGCGGTCCCCGGTCACCTCGGCGATTTCCCGGAAAGCCCAGGCGCGCAGGGCCGGATCGCTCACCTGGCCCGCCACGGCCGCCCCTTGCGCCGGGTTCAGCGGCGCCCACATGGCCGCGATGGCGCGCAGGTCCAGATCGCGGTAGATGCCGGGCGCATCCTGCGCGGTCTTCGCGGCTTCGGCCAGGATCGACTCAGCCCGGGCCGGGTCGATTGCGGCCCATTCCGCGGCGACCATCCGCAGGCCCCAGGCGCGCGATCGGCTGGCATCCAGCCGATTGGCGATCAGCCCGGCGGTCTGCCAGGCGTTCAGCACGCCGACGGCCGCCTCTTGCGCGGCCTGCGCTTCGCCCCACAGCGCAAACGCGTTCATCTGGGCGCCCGCCGCGGCCGAGAGCGCGTCCTGCAGCGGAGCCTCGGCGGCCTGGGGGTCGGCCCTGGCCCAGGCGCTGGCGACGCGGGCCAAACCCCACGCGCGGGCCAGCTCGCGGTCCGCGGTGGTGGCGATGCGGCCGGCGCTGTCCAGCACGGCCTGGCGGGCCAACTCCTCCTCGCTGCTGCCTGCCACTTGCTGCGTGAAGACGCGGAAGATGGGGAGGGAGAAGAATACGAGCACCACGATGACGGCGAGGATCGCCCCGCCGCGCACGCGGGTTCGTCCGCGACCGGCGGTGAAGCGCAGTGTATGGCGGAAGCCCCAGCCCAGCGCGACCAGCAGGATCACGCTGACCAGCCCGGCGACGATCAGGATGTTCCGTCCTTTGGCTGCATCGTGCTGCTGGTTGATCTGCGCATAGCTCTTGTTGAGCCGGTAACGCAGCATCTGCGCTTCAGAGGCAAACGCGTCCAGGCTTTGCACCGGCGCATCGAGCAGCTTACTGTAGGTCTGCCGCGCGGCGGCGATGCGGGCCTCGACGCTGGCCAGTGGGGGCACGCCCGCGCTCGCCCTGTCCATGGTCACCAACATGCGCTCCGTGTAGTAGAGCTCTTCGTGGATACGGCGGGCCGCGGGGCAGGGGTCGGTGGCCTCGCGGTCGATGCTCCCTACCCACGCGGTGACCGTGTCCGGCCGATGATCGTTGGCCGTGTGGCACGCGACGCAGTAGTTGCCGCTGGCGGCCACGCTCGCGCCGGCGGTCGTCGCGATCTGCGCGGGGGCGCTCGTCAATGGGAGCGCGGCCGCTGTCGCCAGCGCGGGCAGCAGCAGGCCCAGTAGCAGGCCGGTCAGGATTAGCCATCGTGCGGCCGCGCGGGCCGTCTTGCTGAACAAATGGATGCTTAGGGTCCGTAGAAACATGGGCTTCTGTGTCACCCTGAGCGGGTTGGTCTCAAGTGTCGTGCCACAGCGCCGAGACAGCGAAGTGCCTGCCCTGAGCCTGGCGAAGGGGTCTCGCCTGCGGCAAGGAGATTCTTCGCTTTCTTGACTGCGCGCTGCGAGGCTCGGGGCAGAGCCGCTCAGAATGACATCGATGGAAGTTGTCCGTTTACGGACCCTTGGCGTCAACTTCATACTTGCTCTCTCCCCGCCTCGTTTTCCCCTTGCGGCCTACCCGGCTCGGGCCAGGGCGCGGTCAGAATCCAGCGCAGCATGGTGCCGTAGGCGGCCAACACTGACAGGGCAACGATCGCCACGATCACAGAGCCGCCTCCCGTGGCGTCGATGATCCAATGGGCCATCTCGGGCTCTCCTTCTCGCGTCTACTACAGTTGGGCGTAAGTCCTTTGGCAGTTGCAGAACACGCCGCCCAACTGTTTAAAGTACTTTGCGCATACCCCTCAGCTGCACAAGGATTTCCGCCGCAAAGTACTACGGAGTGGGCAGCGTCGGCTCCAACTGCCCCTGCCGCAACAGTTCTTCTGCTTTTTGGCGGGCGGCTGCGACCGCCTGGCCCTCTTCGACTTCCCAGACCGAGATGGCCGGGAACAGTTTGAAGAAGAGCAAGAAAAGCAGGGCGAACAGGGCCAGCGAAGCGATGGTCAGGCCGACCTCGGTGAAGGTCGGGGTGTAGATCGCGAACCTGGCCATCAGCGCTGGCCGGGTCAGGCTCGGCGCGATGATTGTGTAGCGTTCGATCCACATGCCGATGGCGACGCCAACTGCCACGATGAAGGCGCCGGTCGGCGTGCGGCCCTTGCGGCGGATCAGGATCGCAAACGGCAGGATCAGGTTGCAGAAGACCATGGCGCAGAACCAGGGCGCGTATTCCCCCTGGATCTTGGCCAGCAGCACCTGGACTTCGTTGATCAGCGAGCTGTAGCCGGTGGTCAGGTATTCGGACAGGGTGAAATAGCCCCAGAACGCGCTCATGACGAGCAGCAGGATCCCCAGGTAGTCATACTGTTTCGCCTTGATCCAGCGCTCCAGATGCCACGCGCGGCGCACGATCGTCATGAAGATGAACAGCATGGCGATGCCGGAGAAGATCGCGCCGACCACGAAGTACGGACCCAGGATGGTGCTGTGCCACATCGGCTGCATGGTCATGCCGAAAATCCACGAGACCACCGTGTGCACCGAGACGGCGATGGGGATGATCAGCACAGCCATGATGCTGATGCCCCGTTCCAGGCGGCGGTGCTGTTCATGGCTGCCGTGCCAGCCGGCCGCCATGACGGTGTAGATCCGCCGGCGCCATCGCGGCGCGTCGGTCATGCGATCCCGCAGCCGCGCCAGGTCAGGGATCATCGGCAGGTAGAGGTAGAGCGTGCTGCTCAGCAGGTACAGGGTGACGCAGGTGACGTCCCACAAGAGCGGCGACTGGAAGCGGCCGAAGAAGAACAAGAACAAGATGCGATCCGGCCGGCCCAGGTCGATCCACAGTTGGAGCGCGCCGAGGATCAGGGCAAAAAAGGTGATCGCCTCGGCGATGCGGGTGATCGGCCGCCGCCATTCGGCCTGGGTGACCCGCAGGATCGCGGAGATCAGGGTGCCGGCGTGGCTGATGCCGATAAAGAAGACGAAGTTGCTGATGTAGACCCCCCAGTAGATCGGCCGTTTGAGCCCGGTCACCCCCAGTCCGGTGGTCCACTGCCGCCCCAACAAGACCGCGCCCATCAGGACGAGTCCGCCCAGAACCGCGATCACCAACCAGAACTGCATGGAGGTTTTCCGCAGCGGGCCGAGGACGGTGCGCTCCAGGTCAGATTCGCGATGAGTTCTATCCATCAGTTGTGTCTCCTGGGTTGGTAGATTGGTAGATTGGTAGATTGGTAGATTGGTAGATTGGTAGATTGGTAATTTGCCAGTAGATGAATCTACCAACCCCGAGTCTCCCAATTCCTAATCTCCCAGTTCCCAATTCCCAATTCCTAATCAATCACCCGTCTACCCCTGCTTCAGGTAATACACCTTCGGCTGCGTGCCCATTTCTTCCAGCAGGCGGAACGCGCGGGGGCTGTGGGCCAGTTGGTGCACCAGGCTGTTCGGGTCATCCAGATCGCCGAAGTAGCGGGCGTGGCCGGTGCAGGTCTGCACGCAGGCCGGCACGTAGTCGGTGGCCGTGAACGGTCGCCCCTCGGCCTCCGCCTTTTCCCGGGCCTTGCGCAGCCGCTGGATGCAGAAGGTGCACTTCTCGATCACACCGCGCGGCCGGGGCTGCACCTCGGGATCGGGGTTGAGATGCGCCTTGAGCGCCGCGGGCCATTCGGGCACGTACCAGTTGAAGTAGCGCACCTGGTAGGGGCACGCCACTGCGCAGAAGCGGCACCCGATGCAGCGCTTGTAATCCACCAGGATGATCCCTTCGTCGGTCTTGTACGTGGCTTTCACCGGGCACACGTGGATACAAGGCGGGTTGTCGCACATCTGGCAAGGCCGCGGGATGAGCTGCACGTGTACCTTCGGGTATTCCCCCTCAATGAAGGGCAGCACCTCGTTCCACAGGATCGCCCGGCCGCGCGCGGTCTGATCGGGGCCGGCCACCGGGGTGTTGTTCTCCATGCGGCACGCCACGGTACAGCTCTGACAGGCGAAGCATTTGTCCAGGTCAATGACCATTCCCCAACGGGGCATGTGTTCCTCCGTGAACTACGTACTGCGTACAGCATACTGCATACTGCATAACGATTTCGTGTGGACCAGGCAACGCGGAATCCGCAACCCTTCGACATGGTTCGGACAAATCCGCAATTCGCAATTCGCAATTCGCAATTCGCAATTCGCAATCCGCCTTTACGCCCGGTACACCTTCACGCGCGTTGGGCCGGTCGTGGCGATGCCGGTCAGCGGTTCAGTGTCGGCGGCCAGCAGTTGGTTCGGGTTGGCGCCGACGACCAGGTTGCTGCCGGCGTCGCGTCCCCAGCGCACCAGCGTGCGGTGGCCCTGGCCAGGCGGCATGTAGACCGCGTTCGGCCACAGACCTTCGTAGAGGCACAGGCGGGTTTGCACCTTGCCGTATGGCGACTCAACCCACACCAGGTCGCCATCCTCCAGCCCCAGCCCGCGCGCGGCGCGGGGGTTCATCTCCACCCAACTGGACCACTTCATGTCGGTTTGTAGCCCATAGCACTCCTGCAAGGTCGGCAGGATGCCGGACCACCCCTGCGGTTGCGTGATCAGCGTCTGGGTGACCAGGGTGAACGGGAAGCTGGTCGCATCGGCGGCCGCGGGAGCGGTCTCTGCCGGCAGGTCGAAATGCGGCAGGCAGGCCAGGTCAGCCGCCGCGGTCCCGGCTGCGGCAGGCGCCAGCGCGGCGAACAGTTCGCGCGAGAAGAAGTCGAATCGCCCGTCCTGCGGCGCGGCCAGCCGATCGCGACCGACCACGTTGGCCCAGGCCGGGCTGCCCGGCGCGGCGTTGAAATAGACCATCTCGGACCAGTTGCCGTTCTCCAGGAATTTGGCCGGGTCCATGTCGATGCTGGAAAGCCGGTGGTCCACCAGCGCCTTGTAGTCGGCGAAGGGCAGCGCCGCGGCCACCGGACCGCCGAGTCTGGCGGCCAGCGCCAACAGCACGTCACCCGGATTGCGCGTGTCGTGCACC
>MNXL01000349.1:0-406 GCA_001871755.1 Anaerolineae bacterium CG2_30_64_16 | reverse complement strand
CCGGTTGGCGCAGCGAAACGCCCGCGTAGCCGGCGCCCTCCAGGAGGTCATCGCCCCAGATTTCGAGAAAGGTACTGGCCGGCAGGATGACGTCGGCGTGCGCCGCGCTCTCGTCCAGTGTGGACGCGAAGCTGACGACAAAGGGCACCTTTTTCAACGCTTGCGCGAAGCGTTCGCCGCCCGGCGCATCGTACACCGGGTTGGCGTTGTAAAGGAAGAGGGCCTGCAGCGGATAGGGCTGATCGGCCAGGATGCGGTCCGCTACGTCCTGATATGCCGAAAGGGCGAGCGGCAGCGCGTCCGACCCGGCGCCATCGACCCGCTCCTGGCGCAGCCCGGCCTGCCCGACCGCGTCCGGCGTGAATTCCGGCCAATTCGCCAAGTCGGGGAAGCGCTGTACCCACAT
>MNXL01000046.1 GCA_001871755.1 Anaerolineae bacterium CG2_30_64_16 | reverse complement strand
GTCGTCAGCCGCTGAGGCTTCGTCGTGAGCTCAGCCGAACGGCGGCTTCTCAGGTTCAGCCAGTGAATTCGATTCACTGGGCTGAGCAGTTACGAATGATTGTACCCAGCGTATCTTTTCTGCGCGCGCGTCGTTAACTAATGATAAGAGGCGCGGAAGTTGCAGTCGGCGCCTTCTTGATTATCTTGCCAGCGCCTTGAGGAATGCGAGATCGAGAAGATAGGCCGCGAAGGAGTCTGAGGGAGGTGATGCCTGGTGAAAAGACCGCATTAGGGCTAAGGACTAAATAACTTACTCACTTGCTCCGGCAAATGAAGGGCGGACTTGCGCAAGTTATTCAATTCTCAGTCCTTAGCTCGTTGAACGCGACATTCCCAATCGTCGGACTGCGGACGTTCGACCCATCACGCAAGGAGGTACCATGCGTAAGCTCTCCATTTGGCTACCCCTGCTGTTGATCCTGCTCTCCATCGCGTTTCTCATCGACAACAACCAGGTCGTAGGGCAGACGACCGGCTCCCTGGTCGCCTGCAAAGACATCGCTTACTCCACCGAAGAAGATTTCCTGACCCAAGGGCCTGTGCCCGTGGATGGCAACCCGATCATCTCTGACGGCGACCTGCTGAGCGGTTCCGGGGGCGTGTGCATGCGCAACCGGGAACTGCTGCGCGTCTGGGATCTCCAGGTCGATCTCGGGCTGGATGCCGTGGACGTCCTCGACGTCGAGCGGGTGTTGGTTGCCTTCTCCACCGAGCTGAACGATCCCAGCAAGCGCTTCAGCGCCGGCGACCTGCTGACCACCTGGGGCGCCGTGATCCCCAACCAGGTTCTCCTCACCTTGTTCCAGGTGCAGGGGGACCGCGGACTCGATGCAGTGCACTTCGTCGGGACGCGCGATGGCATCCTGGCGTTCAACCAGACTGCCACGGCCATCTCGCGAGATGAGTGGCTGCGCGATCCCGGCAAACTGAGCGGCGAGCTCCGGCGCAACGGCATTGACATCTGGTTCTCTATCGAAGGCACCGTGCTGCGCGCCGCCACCGTATCGATCTACGACGGTGACCTGCTCTCCGCGGCGCACGGGTCGATCGTCCTGAGCAACGCCGCCCTGCTGCCGAACGCCGTACCGGCCGGGCTGCCGAACCGCGGCGTCGACTTCGGGCTGGATGGCTTCACCGCCAGCCGGTCGACCGAACTGCGGGATGGGCGCTTCTCCACAGAGATCCTCTATCGCGGTGAGCTGGCCTTCACCGACGGCGATGTGCTGAAGGTGGGGGACGGAATCGCCATTCACGATGAAGACCTCTACAAGCCTTTTGAACCGAAAGCGGACTTTCTCGGCACCGACGCGCTCTATATCCGCCTGGACGCGCAACCTCAACGAGACAAGTTCCTGCCCATGATCTTGAAGCGATTCTTGGGGGTGACGCCATGACCCGCCGCGGACTACTCCAGTTGGTGAGACATCCCCTTGGTTGTGTTGGAGGGAATACCATGTACAGGCTTCTCAACCTCGGTCTGCTGCTTGTCCTGGTGGCGGGCCTGCTCACCCTGCCCGGGGTGGCGTATGCCCAGACCAGCTATCCGCTCGACAACTGTCGTGGGGGCGCTTTCTCTACCGAAGAGGACTTCATGATGAGCAAGAGCGAGCCCTACGACGGCAACCCCTACATTTCTGATGGCGACCTGCTCAGTCCAAACGGCACGCTGTGCGCCCGCAACGCCGATCTGCTCCAGAAGTTCAACCCGGCCGGCGCGGCAGCCGCCGACCTCGGCCTGGATGCTGTGGACATCCTGGACTTCACCGATCGGCTGGTCGCGTTCTCCACCGAGCTGGACGACATCTTCGGGAAGTTCACCGCGGGCGACCTGCTCTTCACCAACGGTGGCATCATCCCGAATACCGCGTTGGTGGCCCCCTTCGGGATCACCTATGACATCGGGCTCGATGCCGTTCAGTTCATCGGGACCCCCGAAAAGCTGATGAGTTTCGCCGGCCTGGTCCTGCAGATCGGCCCCGATGGTTGGGGCCAGGATCGCTTGCAGCAGGAACTCAAGCGCTATGGGATCGATATCTGGTTCTCCATCGAAGGCACTCACTGGACGGCCGTAGCTGCGCCGATCCTGGATGGTGACTTGCTGGCGGCCACCGGCTATGTGGTGGCGCATAACAGCAATCTGTTGCCCAACAGCGTGCCGGCCGGCTTGCCCCAGCGCGGCGTCGATTTCGGTCTCGATGCCGTGACGTCAGTGCGTACGCCCGATCCTGACAGCGTGATCCCCAACATCTACTACTCAACGGAGATCCTCTTCCGCGGCGAACCCGCCTTCAACGATGGTGACATTTTGAAGGGCGGAAATGGTGTCGTCGTTACTAACGAGGATTTGATCCGCGCCTGGGCGCCCAAGGCGGATTTCCTGGGCCTTGACGCGCTGTGGGCGCCGGTTGGCCCCGGCACGCCGCCGGAAGATCCTCACATCCAGACGATGTGTGGTGACCGGCCCGTGGCAGACTTCGACGGTGGTCTGATCCCCATCGGCGGGGGTGGCGTCGGCCTCTACAAGGCGAACCTGTCCACCTCTCCGCCGGGTGATCCGCCGCGCCGGCCGTGTGGCGAATACGTGCCGATCGACGGTTTCCTGCCCGATAGCGCGGTGACGCGCTTCCGGGTGAGCTACCGCCCGAACGGCGCGGCCGTGCCCGCCATTGGAGCAGCCAGCGGGATTCGCACCAACTGGCAGCTCTACGAATGGCACGGCTGGCCAATCAATGCCTGTCTGCCGACGGGCAGCCTGGTCACCGACGCCAACGGTTGGATGGACGCCTCCGACTATCTGGACGCCAAGGACGGTACCCTCACCGGGTGCGCCAACTCCGGCCTGCGCCTGGCGGTCTGGGACACCAACAATCATCAGGCAGGGTTCGGGCCGGCCAACAAGGACGGCCACTACGTACTCTGGTTGGAGTGGGAGGACGGCGGTGGGACGCTGCACCGCGAGCCGGTCGAGCACCATCTCCAGCTCGACAACACACTGCCCACCATCGCCGCCTACCCAGATGGCCTGCAGGTGCGTCTGAGCGGTGGTGGCGGCGCCATCGTGCCGGCCTGCGGCGAGGCCCCGGCCGGCAGCAGCACCTTCCAGGCCTGGGGTCAGTTCGCCGACCTCTACTACTGGAACTTCAGCCTGATCCTGCGCGGTGGCGCACCCCCGGCCAGCTTTGGCTATGGCCCGCACAACTACTGGGATCTGAACGACGGCACCGCGGGCGTCAAGAACACGGATACCACGGGCACCACCCCCGACCTCACGACGGTGCGCCTGCGGGATATCCACATGACGGACCTGGGCGCCTCGTTTACCGACTGCTGCTACGTGCTCGATCTGTGGGTGCGTGACGCCGCCATCCGGCACACCTTCAACGGCCGGGTGGCTAACGACAACAGCGGCTCCTCCGCGTACCAGGCCAACGCCTTTGTGACCTTCGCGGCCGCGCCCTGACGCGACTTGACCCCTCGCATCCCGCTGGCGCATGACTGCCTTGGTCGTGCGCCAGCGTGCGTCTGCCGCGATCAGCTCTCCGCGGCCGCGGCATCCAACCCTGCACGCGCCTGGAGATCCTGCCGCCGCGCCCGCACCAGCGACGCCACGATGGCGACCGCCAGTAACCCGACGATCACGCCCTTCATCGGCGGTGTGGCGTCAGTCATGCGTGTCTTCTGGCCCGCGATCCCGCCATGCATCGATGAAGGCCGTGATGCGCGCTTCGTCGAAGCCGTCCAGCTTGTCGATCCAGCCCCAGGCCGTCAGGGCGATGGCGGTGTCGGCGTTCTGCCGCGGCACGGCCGTGACTTTCCAATTGCGATAGCGCTCTACAAGCTGGCGGATCTGCGCCTGCGTGCCCGCGCAGTCGGCCAGCTTGCTGCAATCGTAGGAGATCACCACGTGTCCATGTTCCAGGTTGTGGATCACTTGCTCGTCGGGCGCCGGCTCCTCGTAGAAGCCGGCCGGAAGCGGTGTGTCAAAGTGCCAGCCTGAGGTCGGCGGGTCGGAATTGTAGGCTGGATGTGTCTGGCCAGGGGCGATGTGTTGCTGGCCCTGGATCGGCACGCGTTGACCGGGCGTGACCGGCGTGGTCGAGCGGGTGGCCAACCACACCCCGGCTGCGACCAGGATGACCACCAGCACGCCGCCGAGGATCCAGACCCCCGGCGATCCGCGCCAGGGACGCGAGTCGGCGCGCTTTGCGCGCGCCGGCTTGGGTAGGGATGCCTGTCGTTTGCTCACAATGTTTCTCCCATTGAATCGCGGCCAGCAGGTTCGCTGGCCGCAGGAAGCGCGGCGCTTGATGCGTGTGCTCAGCCGCCACGTCATTCGTTTGTCCAATGGGATTCTCTCACAGAATCCGAGTGATTTCAGAGGTCTGGCATCCAAAAAAGACGGGAGAGTCCTCGGGAAGCGGTGTCAGACTCGCTCGATCAAAGTATTATTCGGGTCCTTCCCCTGCCTGCAAGACGCGCAGCGCCTCGATGATGAAGCGGTCTCGACCGGCGCTCAACGCGGCCATGTCCTTGGTGCGCCAGTCGTAGAACCCGCGGCCGGTCTTGTGACCCAGGTGGCCAGCTTCGACCAGGTCACAGAACGACTGGACCGGCTGCGGGTCGTTGCAGAGCCCTGGCAACACGTCCTTTTGGACGGACAGCGCCAGGTCCAGCCCCACCGCGTCGATGTGTTCCAGCGGCCCCCACGCGGGGAAGCGGATGCCCATGCCCATCTTGACCGCGGTGTCTACGTCCTCCGGCGTGGCCAAACCCATGCCGACGATGTTGGTCGCCTCGCGGAGGATTGCTTGCAGGATGCGGTTGGCGAGCTGGCCGGGCAAATCCTTGCGGACGATCACCGGCGCCTTGCCCCAACCGATCAGCAGCTCCTTCACCTTGACCGCCACGGCCTCCGCGGTCCGATCACCCATCACCACCTCCACCAGGGGCACCAGGTGGGCCGGAAACCAGAAGTGCGTGGTCACGGTCCGCTCGGGATGCGCCGTGTGCGCGGCGATGTCGGTGATACGCAGCCCGGAAGTGTTGCTGGCGATGATCACGTCCGCGGGGGCCAGGGCGTCCAGCTCTGTGAAGATCTGCTGTTTGAGCGCCAGGTTTTCGCTGACCGCCTCGATGATCAGGAAGGTGTCCGCGAGGTGGGGGGCCAGCGCCGGGGCCGCGACCAGCCGTTCTATGGCGCGCTGGGTCTGATCAGATTCGGCCAGCCCGTTGTCGAGCAGTTGCTGCATCGCGGCCAACGCCTTCTCCACGCCCGCCTCGGCGCGCTCCTGTGAAACGTCGATCAGCACGGTCGGATGGCCGGCCAGCGCGGCACGCGCGGCAATGCCCGGGCCCATCATGCCCGCGCCGATGATCGCGACTTTGTTTTTGTTTGACATAACACCTCTCTGATTCAATGTCAAAGGGTATTGCAGTTAGAGCACCTTCACGCACACCGGCGTCGGCACGTCGATGGGGTCGCCGGTAGGGATCAGGCTGCCGCTGCCGTGATCGACGCGAAAGACCGCCAGGTTATCCGAGTCCTGGTTCGCCACGATGAGCCAGTTGCCCTCGGGATCGACCGTGAAGCCCCTGGGGATCTTGCCTCGCGTGCCGACGTGGCCGATGCGCGTGAGCGTCCCCTTGTTCTGGTCGACCGCGTAGACCACCAACGAGTCGTGCCCACGATTCGACCCGTAGAGCAGGTCTCCCCCTGGCGAGATCTGTACCTCGGCGCAGCTACTGTGGCCCTCGAACTCCTCGGGCAGCGTTGGGAGGGTCTGGATCTCCTCAAGGGCGCCCCGCTCGCCGTCGTAGCGGAATGCCGTCATCGTCGAATTCAACTCGTTGGTGAGATACGCGAACCGGCCCCCAGGGTGCATCACGACCTGGCGTGGGCCCGCGCCGGGGCGCACCGCGGTCCAAGGCGGAGCGTGCGGTTTCAGCGTGCCGTGCGCGGCATCCAGCTCGTACACCATCACCTTGTCTAGCCCGAGATCGGGAACGAAGACGAACCGCTCCTGGTTGTCCAGGGTGACGGCGTGGGCGTGGGGCCCGGCCTGTCGTCTGGGATCGATGCTGCGGCCCTGGTGCTGGACCACTTCGCTGGCATCACCCAGGGACCCATCCGGCCGGATCGGCAGCACACAGACGCTTCCGCTGGCAAAGTTGGCCACCAGGACCCAGTCCCCCGTCTTCGTCACCGCCAGGTAGCAAGGATCGGCGCCATGCGTGGCCTTCTGGTTGATGAAGGTCAATCGCCCGCTTTCCGGATCCGGCGTGAACGCGCTAATCGCGCCGCTGGCGCGTCCCTCGAACTCCTTGTGTTCGTTGACTGCGTACAGATAGCGATGCGACGGATGGATGGCCAGATAGGACGGGTTGCGGACGCCTGTTGCCAGACAACAAGGTTCCAACGCCCCTGAGGCGACATCGAAGCGGAAGACATGGATACCGCGGCCCTTGCCATGGAGTACCTGCCCCGTGCCGAATAGGATCGGCTCCGTATACGTGCCGACGAACACGAACCTGTACTGTGCCATCTTCACCTGACCATGAAAGTCACCACGTGCCAGGCACTTCGCAAGTGCCTGGCACGTCCGGGCGATTCTCGGTGTGCCGCGCGCCGCGGGGATGAAAACCTCACCCCCGCCCCCTCTCCTCACAGGAGAGGGGGAGACCGGCGCTCCCCTTCCCTGACAGGGAGGGAGTTGAGGGTAGGTGGGCGATTTTCAGAGAAGAATCCCTTCCGGCCCGTTGGGCTCGATCACGATTTTGATTGCGCCATCGCGGCGGGTCACAAAGGTCTCCAACGCCTCTTTGAACTGTTCCAGCGGATAGACGTGGCTGATCAGGTCCTTGAGGTTGAGCTGCCCCGTCGCGACCAGGTTCAGGATCTTGCCGGCGACATTCGGGTTGGCGCGCGACCCGGTGATCAGGATCTCGTTGTGGACGATGTATTTGAACGGCAGCGCCTCGATCACGTGATCGGGCGGCACGCCCACCAATCCCACGGACCCGCCCTTGCGGACCATCCTGACCGCCTGATCGAAGGTGCCTTTTGCCCCCGAACACTCGAACGCCTCGTCGACGCCCAGCCCGCCGGTGGCGGCCCACACAGCCGCCACCGGGTCGGTCTGCTCGAAGTCGACCAGCACGTCGGCGCCTAGCGCGGCGGCCGCCTGCAACCGGGAGCGCCGGCCGACCATGATCACCCGGGCCGCGCCCAGCGCCCTGGCCATCCGCATGGTGATCAGCCCGATGGGGCCAGGCCCGATCACGGCCACCGTGCCCCCCGGAGTGATGCCGGTCAGCTCCATGCCGTGCAGCGCGACCCCCGCGGTGTCGACCAGGGCGCCCTCGCGGAAAGACACATTCTTCGGCATCTTGTGGATGCTCTTGATCGAGTAGACGTTATATTGGGCGTAGGCGCCGTTGGTGATGAAACCATAATGGCGGTGGCCCTGCTCGGGCCGACCGTAGTTCAGGCAGAGGGTGTAACGGCCCTTCAGGCAGTTATCACAGTGGCCGCACCCTTTGTGCGCTTCGCCGGCCACCCGATCCCCCGGCCTGAAATCCAGCACGTCCTCGCCGACCGCCACCACCTCGCCCGACCATTCGTGGCCGGGGATGAAGGGGTAGGCGGGCGGCCAGGCGCCAGCCAGGTCGCCGCGCAGGATCTCCGGGTCGCTGCCGCAGATCGCGACGGCCCGGATCTGGCACAGCACTTCGCCCGGCCCCGGCGCCGGCACGGGCACGTCCTGCACTTCGAACTTGCCGGGACCCGGCAGGACGAGCGCACGCATCGTCTTTGGCATCATCGTGTTACCCCGACCTGGTCTTTCCGCTCCATGACTTGCAGGGCGGCCGCGACGATCGCGTCCACGCTCAGGCCGTATTGGTCCAGCAGCTCGAACCACTCGCCCGACTCGGCGTAGCAATCCCGGATGCCGACGCGCTGCATCGGCGCCGGCACGGTCTCGCCCAGCACCTCGGCGACCGCGCTGCCCAGGCCGCCGTAGATATTGTGCTCCTCGGCCGTGACAATGCCGCCGGTCTCCCGCGCGGCCCGCTCGATGATCGCCGCGTCGAGCGGTTTGATGCTTGGCATCGCCACGACGCGTGCGCTCACGCCGCTCGCCGCCAGCCGGTCGGTCGCTTCCAGGGCGCGCGCCACCATCACGCCCGTCCCGACGATGGTCAGATCGACGCCGGCCCGCAACTCGTAGCCTTGCCCGATCACGAATTGCTCCCGGTGGCTGGACACGGCCGGCGCCGGGTTGCGGGCCAACCGCAGGTACACCGGCCCATCGAATTGCACCGCGGCCATGAACGCCTGGTGCGCCTCAGCGGCATCACTGGGGACCAGCACGGTCATGTTCGGGATCGACCGCATGATGCCGATATCCTCGATGGCGTGGTGGCTCGGACCTTCCGGCCCGGCCGAGTAGCCGGCATAGTGGCCCATCACCTTCACGTTCAGCCGGGGGTAGGCGATCGATTGGCGCAATTGGTCCAGGGAGCGCAGGGCGAGCAGCATCGCAAAGCTGTTGACCACCGGCGTCATCCCTGCTGATGCCAGTCCGGCTGCGATCCCCAGCATGTTCGCCTCGGCGATGCCGACATTCAGAAAACGTTCGGGATGCGCCTTGCCGAAGACCGTTGACCTGGTTGATTTCGACACGTCAGAGTCCAGCACCATCAGGTCGACCCCTGCTTCCAACGCCTCGATGGCGGCCTGCGCGAACGCGTCGCGCATCGCGATCTTCTCAAACGTCATCATAGCCGGGTTACCTCCTCCAACGCCGCCGGCAATCGGTCGGGGTCCGAGACACCGTGCCACGTCGCCTGGTGTTCCATGAAGGAGACGCCCTTGCCCTTGACCGTGTGCGCGATGATGATCGCGGGCCGGCTCTTGACCGCCTGCGCGGCATCGAACGCGGTCAGGAGTTGCTCGATGTCGTGGCCGTCCGCGCACTCGATCGTGTGCCAGCCGAAGGCCTGCCATTTGTCCACCACCGGGTCGATGGGCATGATGTCGGCCACGTTGCCGTCAAGCTGCACGCCGTTCAGGTCGAGGATGGCGGTCAGGTTGTCCAACTGGAAATGGGGCGCAGCCATCGCGGCTTCCCAAATCTGTCCTTCTTGGATCTCGCCGTCCCCCAGCAATACGTAGGACCGATAGTCTTTGGCGTGATAGCGCGCGGCCAACGCCATCCCGATCGCTGCGGACAGGCCCTGCCCTAAAGAGCCCGAGCTCATATCTACGCCCGGCGCCTTGCGCATGTCGGGATGCCCGACCAGCTTGCCGCCGATCTGCCGGAAACGCCCCAGCCACTCGCGGGGGAAATAGCCGCGGGTGCAGAGCGCGGCGTACCACCCCGCGGCGCCGTGCCCCTTGGAGAGCACGAAGCGGTCTCGGTCGGGCCAATCCGGGCGCGCCGGGTCCACCTGCAAGACGTGGTGATAGAGCACCGTCAGGATTTCGACCGCCGAGAGCCCGCCGCCGGGATGCCCGGAGCCGGCCGCGGCGATCATCTCGACGACCATCTGGCGGACCTGCTTCGCCTGTCGCTGCAACTCGACGATCAGGTCAGGATCATGACTCATCGTTTTCTCCCAAGAGACGATCCGAACATTCGCTCGCATCACGCCCGCCCGCGAGCATGACAAATTCGGGATTGCGAGGTGCGGTCAGTATGCGATATGCCTGCCCCGGTCATAAGGTGCGGTCGTCCGCTGCGGATCATTGGCGTCACCTTGTCACCGTCCGCTGCGGAGCATCGGCGTCACCTTGTCACCGTGTCAAGTATGTACGGGACCGTCTGTGGCCCCTCGGGCAGCACACAGATGCGCACGCCCGCGCCCATCTGCGCCACCAGTCCGGCGACGGTTTCCTCGATCCGCGCGCAGGGCTTGAGTAGCGCCCGTTCGATCTGGGCCGCCGTCAGGTTGTCCGAGCGGACGTAGACATCGGCGCGCAACTGGATCTGGGCCTGGATCTGAGCCTGCCATTGATCCTGGGCCAGGAAGCCAGGGGCCTTGATGCGGTCCAACAGCGCGGCGGGGCTGTCCGCCTCGGCGAGCAGTTGGCCGTAGAGCCCGTGCTCGGGGATGCCGTCCCAGCACGCCGCGGCCACGATGATCGCGCCGCCCGGCCGTACGACCTGCGCCGCCGCGCTCACCCCCTTGATCGCCTGGTACAGGTTCAGGTCCAGCGGGTACCCGGAGTTGGTGGTGATGACGATGTCGAACGGGGCCGGCGCCATCGCCATCGCGGTGCCCTGGACGTACGCGCAGCCGCGCGCGTGGGCCGCGTCCAACTCCCCCGCGAAGACGCCCGTGATCGCCTTGTGCTTGTTGAGGGTCACATTCACCAGGAAGGTGCGGCCGGCCATGCGCGCCACCTCGCGCACCTCCTCCCAGATCGGGTTGCCCGCGGTGATACCCCAGGTGGCTTTGGGATGGGCGATCATCTGGGCGTCGTGGTTTTGCAACACCGTGCGCAGCCCCGCCATGCCGGGCATCACGGCCTTGCCGCCGCCCGAGAAGCCGGCGAAGAAGTGCGGCTCGATGAAGCCGGTCAGGATCTTCACGTCGCACGCGACGAATTCGCGATTCAGCCAGATGTCGTGCCCGCGGCGCGCCTGGCCAACCCTGACCTGCGTCGCGACGTCCAGCGCGTCGTTTTGCACGATGCGGTAGCCATCCACGATCTCAGCGCTGAGCATGCCGCACAGTTCCGCAGCGGTGTTAGCCCGGTGCGTCCCCAGCGCATTGAACAGCGTGATCTGTTCCCGCGGGATGTAGGCGAGGGCCTCCAGAACCGGGGGCAGCACGATCTGGTTGGGGGTCGGCCGCGTGATGTCGCTGAAGACGACGCCCACGCGGTCATCCGGCCGCACGAATTCCTGCAACGGAGGCGCCTCGATGGGCGCCTCCAGCGCGGCCCGCAGCGCGGCCGTCGGATCGGCCAGCCCCGGCTCGAACTTCGGCTCGATCACCGTCACATCCAGGTCGTCGGGCAGGTCCAGAGGGAGTCCATGTTTCCCGTAAGCTAACTGTACGTGCATCGTTCGTACCCCTGCTGCAACCAAATCCCTTTCAACGCAATTGTCGCGAGGAAAGCCATTCTCGCCACAGTGACAAGGTGAGGTCCTGTCACCCTGTCACCCTGTCAAGCAGTTTCAAACCGTCGGCGCCAGGCGGATCAGCCCCAGGTCGCCGGTCTGGGCCGCACGCAGGATCGGTCCCATGTAGGCGTCGATCATGTTGGCGGTCAACGGCGCCGGCATGTTCTCCAGCTTCATCCTGAGCTGGGGATCCTTCGCCGCGGCCAGCGCCTTGCTGATGTGAGCATCAGTGAAGGCCGGGACTTCGGCCAGGGTCGCGGGGAACCCGATCGCTTTTTCGAACGCGATCATCGCCTCGGCCACGGCGACGCCGAGCTTGCGGCCGGAGAGGGCGGCCACGTCCGCCTGGGTGTAGCCCGCCGCGCGGAAGATCCCGCCGATCAACTGCAGCGGTTTCTGGATGGCCGGGGCAAAGAACACCGTGTAGTACGGGTTCATGATGGCACAGGCGCGACCGTGGCTCAACACATCCACCAGTGAGAAGCTGGTCAGGTGCCCACCGTTGGTGCCGCCGATCATGATGGCGTAGCCGCCCAGATCGGTCGCCAGGCCCAACGCCTCGCGGGCCTCGGCGTTCGCCGGCTCGCGCAGCGCGACCGGCAGATACCGGACCACCAGATCGATGCCGACGCGGGCGATCTCGGCGATCCGGTCATACGCCGGCTTGCCCGCCAACCCGTAGAGCACTTCGAGCATGTGGGCGATACCGTCCAGCGCGCCGTCGGCCGTCAACGACCGCGGGGCCGCGAAGGTGACCTTGTAGTCGAAGACGGATAGGGCCGGCACAATTGCCTCATCGACGATCAGCTTCTTCTGCCCGCTCTGCACGTCGGTGATGTTGGAGTACTTGGTGAGATGTGCGCCAGAACTGGCCGCGGTCTGAATCGCCACGTGCGGCGTCAGCGTCTTACCGCTTTCAGCGAGTGCTTTCGTCACCAGGCCGGCGCCGAAGTATTGCTCGATCTCGCCGCCCAGGGTGCGCAACAGTTCGGCCGCCTTCACCGCGTCGATGGTGCTGCCGCCGCCAAAGCTCACGATCAGATCGGGATCCAACGCTGTGATCTCGGCCCGGATGCGCGCCAGATCCTCGCGCGGGGCATTCGGCGCGGCGCCTGACACCATTCCCACGGTGGTGATGCCGGCCGCGTGCAGCGAGTCCTGGACCTCTTGCACGAACGGCGCGCTGCCCGGGAATTGATCCGCGACCAGCGCGGCCCGGGCGCCCAGTTTGGCCGCCACCGGTCCCACCCTGGCAAGGATGTCCACACCGTGCAGATAGCGGTCGCCCTTGAATCCGTCCAACAGTTCTCTGGCTTTGTTGAATCCTGACATCACACCCCTCAGCTTTCTGTAATCTTTTCCTTGGGGAACGCGTTAAGTCCGGCTACCAGCGCCGGGGATCCACCGTAGAGGTAGGCCACCCGGACGGCCTCTTTGATCTCGTCCTCAGTGGCGCCCAGGGCGCGTGCCCGGTCTGCGATGACTCTCACGCCGCTCTCGTGCGCCAGCAGGGCGTCCATGATCATGGTCATCAGCATTTTGTATTTGGCCGGGATCGCGCCGTCCTGCATGATGAAGTCGCGATCGGCCGCCAGATACGCCAGGAACTCCGGATCGTTCTTTTCCACGATGTCGTAAAACCAGGGTCGTTCCATGCGAAGCCTCCATTTTCCAGATAGGGGCGAATGTGATTCGCTCTCAATGTGTGCGTCCCGTTTGGGCGCTGACCCGCGTGCTGAGGTATGCCGCGGCGATAACGAACGCCCCGCCGAGCACCAGCGTCATCGAGATCTTTTCGTCCAGCAGCAGCCAGGATAGCAGGACGCCGATCACGGGCGAAAGATAGATAAACACGGCGGTTTGCGACGCCTCGAGCCGTGCCAGCACGTTGTTCCACAAGATATGCGCGACCAGGCTACAAAAGAGCGCCTGGTACAAGAGCAAGGTCCACGGCAGCCAACCCGCCATCGGGATGCCGCCCTGCCGATAGATCTCCAGGCCGGCAAAGGGCAACAGCCCCAGCGCCCCGAAACTGATCGTGTAGACCAGCGCCGGGAACGGCCGGTATTTCCGCAGTACGCGCTTGGTGAGCACCAGTCCGATCGCCCCACTGAGGGCGTTGAGCAAGATCAACAAGTCTCCGAAAGTGTGCGCGGTCGACCAGCGCAGATTGTTGAGTGAACCTTGGCTGGTAATCACCAACACGCCCAGGAACCCCAGGATGATGGCGAGAACCTTTTGCCACGTCAACCGCTCCCGCAGGAATAGGGCAGCAAGCAGCACCGCGAAGATCGGGCGTGTGTTGACGATTACCGTAGCGTTGGACGCCGACGTGGACGCCACGCCGGCGTATTGCAGCGCAAAATAGAGCGAGGTCTGGAAGAAGCCGGCCAACGCCAGCCACTTCCAGTCGCCGCGCGCCACCTGCTGCCGTTGGTTGGGCCAGAGCAACCAGAACAGCCACAGCACCGCCGCAGCCAGCAGAAAACGGGCCGTGGCCGCGGTGAAAGGTGGCAGGTCGGCGACCACCACCTTGGCGGCTACGATCGAGCTCGCCCACAGCGCCGGCGGGATCAGCGCCAGCCATATGATCGCGCGGCCGGGCCGCGACCGTTGGCGGGCGTGGCGCCGGGTCTGGGCGGATTCTATGATGTCCTCCTGTTGACGACAACCCGTACCGGGTCAGCCGACCGCGCCACCTGGTGACTGCTCAAGTAGGCGCCCACAAGCACCAACAGCGCGCCGAACACGAAATACACCGTCAGTCGCTCACCCAGCAGCACGACCGATAGGATGACCGAGATCACCGGCACGAAGAAGAGGAACACAGCCGTCTGGGCGGCCTCCAACCTGGCCAGCGCGCTGTACCAGAAAAGATACGGGATGGTGCTGCAAAAGATCGCCAGATAGATCACGCCACCCCACGCCGTCAGGCTGACGTGTGGGATCCCGATCTCGCGCAGTTCCAGCGCTGCCAGCGGGAGCAACCCCACGGCGCCGATAGTCGTACTATACACGATGACCGGCAGCACTGGCAAACGGCTCAGCGTCTTCTTGTTGTAGACCAGTCCGATGGCTCCGCTGATCGCGT
Source organism: Anaerolineae bacterium CG2_30_64_16 (assembly GCA_001871755.1). Taxonomy (GTDB): domain Bacteria; phylum Chloroflexota; class Anaerolineae; order CG2-30-64-16; family CG2-30-64-16; genus CG2-30-64-16. The sequence goes on along the minus strand of MNXL01000046.1, from coordinate 8,696 downwards.
TCAAGACGATGAGAAAGTTACCGAAAGCGTGCGTCGATGAGAACGAAAGCGTGTCGAGCTTGCCGTCGGTCGTGAGCAGCAAAACGCCGATGAAGGCCGTGATGATGCCCAGGACCCGACTGCGGCGCAGCGGCTCAGCCAGCAGCACTGCCGAAAGCAGCGCTACGAAGATCGGCCGCGAATTGGCGATCACCGCGGTGTTGGAGGCCGAGGTATACCCCAGGCCTGTGTACTGGAACGCGAAGTATAACGTCGTCTGGAAGATGCCGGCGATGGCGAGCGTTCTCCAGTCCTCGCCCTGGGGCCGGGGCGGCTTGCCCCGCACCAGCAGGATGGTCCACAAGAGGATCGTGGAAATCACGAAACGGCTCGCTGCCGCCGTAAAAGGCGGCAGCTCTCGCAGCACGACCTTTGCCCCAACGTACGCAGTGCCGAACAGCAGGGTGGCGATCATGGCGTACAGAAAGGCCCGGCCATTCTTGCTTTTCCCAGGCGCGACCCCTTCGACGAGCAGGCTCTCGACCGGGTCTACCATCCTTCGCCTTCATAGAGGACGTAGGAATCGGGGCTGGTCGGGGGAGAGAAGATGGAGCATGTGCGCAAGGGACCGTCGCCGGTGTTGCGGACCATGTGCTTCGAGTTCGTCGGGAACAGCACGGCATCGCCGGCCCGGAAGCGCGCCACCTCGCCATCCACCCAGGCCTCGCCCTCCCCCTCCAGGATGTAGAGCACCTCTTCTGTGTCTCGGTGACCGTGCAAGGGTCGCACCGTTGAGCGGGCCGGGCAATCCATGATCGCCATGGACAGCCTCTCGGCGCCGATCGTCTCGCGGGTGACGAGCCATTGCAGGTCACGCCCCGCCAGGTGCAGGCGGGGGATGTCGCTAAGGGACGCGATTTTGATTGGCATAACGAGATCTCCCGAATTGCCCTGGTGGGTCGTTTAGCGCGTTGCTGGCCATTTCACCGCTGCGCGATCAAGCCCGATTCAGCGGGCGTGGCTCGGTAGCCCGATCCATTTATGGTCGGGCGGCCTCGCGCCGCGACGCACGCGCCGCTCAACCGGCGCCTCAGGTGAGCCGCGCCGCCCGGCGGTGAGCCGCGCCGCCCGGCGGTGAGCCGCGCCGCCCGGCGGTGAACCGACCGGGCTAATCAGCAGCACCCGCTCAAGCGGGCTGGTGGAATGCTACGTCGCAAACCAAACGACCCACTAAAGTGCGCGCGAATAGGTGCTGAGCAGGTCGTAGCCGTCAGCCGTGATGGCCACGTTTTCTTCGATGCGCATGCCGCCCCAGTCCTTCACGTACACCGCGGGCTCGATGGCGATCGTCATGCCGGGCTGGAGGATCTCCTGGCTGGCGGGATGCAAGGTCGGCGGCTCGTGGAACTGCAAGCCCACCCCGTGACCGACGTGGTGGTAGAAATACTGGCCCCACCCGCGCTTTTCGATGACGTCCATCGAGACGCGATTGAGCTCACTGCACGGGGTGCCTGGCCTGGTGATCGCCAACGCGGCGTCCACGGCCTCATTGATCACCCCCCAGGCTTCCTGGACGCGCGGCGAGGGCTGGCCGATGGCCAACATGCGGGTCAGGTCGTTGTGGTAGCCATCCGCGGCCGTGTCCAGTTCTAGCAGGACCTGCTCGCCGGCCTGGGCGTGGCGGTCGCTGTCGATGCAGAACGGCCGGCGCGACCAGAAGGAGTTGGGACCCGACATCGCGAAGCAGAAACCGCGCGCCCGGCGCACCCCCTTGTAGCCTACTCCCACTTCGTGGATGCGGCTTTCGATGATGGCCGACAGCGCCGATTCCTTGACTCCCGGCTCGGCAATCTCGCGCGCTGCCGCGTAGCCGATGCCGCACAGCTCGCACGCCAGGCGGAGCAGTTCGATCTCGATCGGGGATTTGATGATGCGAGAGGCCCGGATCGCGGCCGAGGCATCCACCCAGGTGGCATCGGGCAGCGTCTCCTGGTAGGCGCGCAGGCTCGAGGGCGCCATGACGCGTGCTTCCGCGGCCACGTTGTTGCTCGCCACCAGCTCGAAATCCCCCTCGTAGCCGATCTTCCCCTGGGGGTTGTAGCCCTTCGTTTGCCATTTCCGTTTGAGCCAGTCGGTGATGCTCTTCCGCGGGTTGGCCAAAGTCTGTAAGTTGAAGAACGGGTAGGCTTCGATATCGTCCACCCAGGTGTCTGCCACAAACTCCTGCTCGCCCTCGACATAGAGCACGGATGGTTCGCCTTTCAGCGGGACGATCGCCGCGGACGCGCCGAAAATGGGCCAGTAGCCAGTGGTATAGAGGACGTTTTCGCCCAGGCGCAGCACCAGGTAGTCCAGGCCGGCCCGACGCATCTCTGCTTTCAAGCGCTCTACCCGAAACTCGTCTTTACCTCGATTCATATTGGGACTCCTTTTTGCACAGTTCCCGACACGCACCGGTGGGAGCCGCCGCCGGCGACTCCCACCGGTGCGGGGGGAGGACAGGCGCTATTCCTCGGCGTACTCCGCCACGTTGTCCGGAGTCACGATCACGACCGGCGTGCGGACCTCATTCGGCACCGTCTCGCCATTCAGGTACTTGACCAACAGGGCGACCGAGAAGTAAGCCTGGTTGCCCGGGGCCTGGGAGATGGTGTAGGCCATCGTGCCGTTGTTGATCGCCTTCTGGATATCGGGGTACACGTCCATGCCCTGGACGATCACCTGGCCATCGGGGATGCCGGCGGCCTGCAGCGCCTCGATAGCGCCCAGCGCCATCTCGCCACCGATGCCGATGATGCCGTTCAGGTCCGGGAAGCGCTGCAACACGTTCTCGGTCACTTGCAGGCCCTCGACGCGGGTCCAGTGCGCGGTCTGGGAGACCACCTGGATGCCCTTGCATTCGGGCGCAGCCAGTGCGTCGTTGGCGCCCTTGCGGCGGTCATCCGCGGTCTGCTGGCCAGGCATGCCTTCCAGCACCAGCACCTTGCCCTGGCCGCCGAGCTTCTCACACATGGTCTTGCCCATGGTCTGGCCGACCAGGATGTTGTCCGCGCCGACGTAAGCCACGTAGTCGCCGCCACTGCCGCGGGTGTTGTCATAGACCACCGGGATGCCGGCTTCGTTCAGCTTTTGCACGGCCGTGGCGATCGCCTGGGTGTTGGCCGGCGCGATCGCGACGGCATCCACCTTCTTCTGGATCAGGTCTTCGACGATGCGGATCTGCTCTTCGACGTTGTCCGGCTTGCTGGGCGCCAGCACCGTGATCTCGATGCCCAGCTCCTTGCCCGCGCGCTCGGCCGCCTTCTGATGCGTCAACCAGAACGGGTTGGTGAAGTTCTTGAGGACGACGGCGATCTTGTACGGCTTCGCGGGCTTGACAGTCGGGTCGAAATCGTAGACCGGTTGGGGAGCCGCCGCCGCGGGCTTCTCGACGACTTTCTCCACGACCTTCTCGACGACCTGGGTCTCGACAACCTTGACCTCTTTTTCGACGACCTGGGTCTCGACGACCTTCACTTCCTTCGGGACCTCGACGACCTGTGTCACGACCTTCTCGACGACCTGCGGCGTCGGCGCGACGCACTGCACAGTCACGAAGACCATGGACAGCATGACAACTACGAGGAGGATGTTGCTCAGCTTCTTGTTCATGCGGTTTCTCCTACCTTAAGAATGGGACGGTAAGCTTCTTTATCGACGCGCTACCAAACGGACGGCTAGTTCAGAGTTCTCGATGGCGCCTCCTTCGCACTGACGCGTGCGGGTGACTGCAAGGTGACGGGCTGGGCAACGACTACAGTTGGGCGTAAGTCCTTTGGCAGTTGCAGAACACGCCGCCCAACTGTTTAAAGTACTTTGCGCATATCCCGCAACTGCACAAGGATTTCCGCCGCAAAGTACGACGCCCCACCGTGCGATCAACCGCCCACTTGCTGCCGGGCGGCTGCCCGGCGGCCCCACTGGTCCAGGATCACTGCAATGATGATGATGGCGCCCTGGACCGGTCCCTGCCAGACAGAGTTGATGCCCAGCAGGTTCATGCCGTTGATGATGATCATCATAATGATGACACCGATCACCGTGCCGGAAATGCCGCCCTCACCGCCGAACAGCGAGGTGCCGCCCAGCACGACGCCAGCGATCACGGGCAACAGCAGGCTGTCGCCCAGGCCGGCCTCCGCCGCATTGAGCCGCGCGACGAAGAGCATCCCTGCCAGTCCCGCGCACAGGCCGCTGAAGGTGTAGGCCAGGATCAACGTGCGCTGGATGTTGATCCCGGAGAGACGGGCGGTCTCTTGCCTGGCGCCCACCGCGTAGAGCGACCGGCCGAGCGTGCTCTTGTGCATGATGAACCAGAACACCCCGAATACCAGCGCCATGATGATGATCGGCATCGGGATGTCCAGGAAGTATCCGGTCCCGATGAACCGGAAGCGTTTGTCGAAATCGTAGATGATGTAGCCTCGCAAGAAGACTACTGCCAACCCTTGGGCGATCCACATCGTGCCGTACGTGGCGATGAATGCGGGCAGCCGCACAACCGCCACCATTAGCCCATTCAACAGGCCGACCAGTGCGCCGCATCCCACGCCGGCCAGCACGCCAACCCATAGCGGCACGCCATCCATCTTGAGCACCGTGGCGCCGACGATGCCCGACATCGTCAATACCGCGCCGATCGAAAGATCGATGCCGGCCGTGAGGATCACGATCGTCTCACCCAGCGCCAGGATCGCGCTCAGGCTGGCCTGGCGCAGGATGTTGATGGTGTTTGTCCCGGTCAGAAAATTCGGTGTCACCAGCGCCATAAAGGTGACGAGCAGCGCCAGCACGAATATGCGCGAGAATCGGTACACGAAGCTCAGGTCCAGGCGTAGCCCGGCCGGTTTCTTGGCCGCTGTCTCTTGCATCATTTCAGGATTCCCTTTCGCTTCAGCAGCACGTCGAGCACGATCGCACCGATGATGATCGTGCCGATCACCGCGGCCTGCCAGGCTGTCGCCAGGCCGATGACGTTGAGTCCGTTGCGCAACACCGCGATCAGCGCGACCCCGGCGATCGTGCCGGCGATCCCCCCGCGGCCTTCCTCGAAGGAAGTGCCACCGAGGATGGTCGCGGCGATGGCGTCGAACTCCCAGCCCACGCCCACGATCGGGTCGGCCGCCCGCAGGCGAGCGGCCATCACCACGCCGCCGACCCCCGCCAGCAAACCGGCGAAGACATACACGCCAAACTTCCAGCTCTTCGTGCGCACCCCCGAGAGTGCCGCGCCGGCCTCATTGCCGCCCAATGCGAAGATGTAGGAGCCGAACGGTGTCTGGTAGAGCACCACCCAGGTGCACAGGTAGGCCACCGCGGCCACGACAAACGGCATCGGGATGATGAGGAGCCGGCCGCTGCCGAAGAAGGTGAAGAAGGGCGCATCGGCGTAGATCGCTCCGGCGCGCGAGAGCACGACGGCCAGCCCACCGGCGACCCCCTGCATCCCCAGCGTGGCGATAAAGGGTGGCAACAGCGCCCACGACACCAGGAACCCGTTGAGCGCGCCGCATGCCAACCCCGTCAGGAGGCCCGCCAGCATCGCCAACGGCGCAGGTAAGCCCGCCTGCATCGACAGCACGGCGATGATGCCCGAAAAGGTCAGAATCGCACCGGAGGACAGGTCGATACCTTGGGTCAGGATCACAATGGTCGCGGCCAGCGCGAGGACCATCAGCACCGAACCCTGCACAGCGATGTTCAGGAAGTTGCCCAGCGTGAAGAAACCGGGGGCCAGCATCGCAAAGAACGCGATCAGCGCCAGCAACACCCAGGCCACTGCCGGCACGCGTTGCAGAAGCGAGGGGAGACTCTTGGTTTGCTCAGTTGTTGCGCGTGTTTCCATTTTCCTGTCCCATCATGTAGGCCAGCAGGCGCTCTTGGGTCGCCTCTGCACGCGGCACCTCGGCGACAACGCGACCTTCGTGCATCGCGTAGACGCGATCACTCATCCCCAGAATCTCGGGCAGTTCTGATGAGATCATCAGCACGGCGGCGCCTTGCGCGACCAGGCGATCCATCAAGCTGTGCACTTCCGCCTTGGCGCCCACGTCGATCCCCCGTGTCGGCTCGTCGAAGATGAACAAGCGCGAGTTGGTGGCCAGCCACTTCGCCAGCACGACCTTCTGCTGGTTGCCGCCACTCAGGAACTGCACCTGGCGTTTGCCGGACGGCGTCGCAATCGCCAGATCCTTGATCGCACCGTCGACGACGCTCGCCTCCTTCTTGCCGCTCACGAAGCTGCGCGGGAAGAGCCGCTCCAGGCTCGCCATGACCACATTCTCAGCCACCGATAGGATCAACGCCAACCCCTCGCTTTTGCGGTCCTCGGGGATCAGGCCGACGCCCCGGCGCACCATCTTCGCTGGCGAATTGTTCTTTTCGATAGGTTGGCCGAAGATTTCGACCGCGCCCGAGTCATAGGGGGCAGCCCCGAAGATCGCCTTTGCCAGCTCGGTGCGACCTGCGCCCACCAGTCCGGCCAGACCGACGATCTCGCCGCAGCGGACGTTGAGGTTCACGTGCCGCAGACGAAGCGCCTGGGAAGAGAGGCCGGTTACCCTCAACGCCATCTCGCCCGGCTCCCGGTAGTTGCGCGGGTAGAGGTTCTCGATGGACCGGCCGACCATCATGCTGATCATGTCGTCCACGGTTACTTCGGAGACCTGTTTGGTGTCGATGTAGCGGCCATCCCGGAGCACCGTGACGCGATCACCGATCTCGTGGACCTCGTTGAGCCGGTGGGAGATGTAGACGATGCCAATCCCCTTGGACTTGAGCAGGCGAATCAGGTTGAAGAGTTGTTCGATCTCCCGGCTCGTCAGCGCAGCAGTGGGTTCATCCATGATGATGACCCTGGCGTTGACCGAGACTGCCTTGGCCACCTCGCACATCTGTTGCTGGGCGACACCGAGGAACTTCACCGTGGCGTGCGTATCCACGTCGGTGTTCAGCGAGCGCAGCAGTGTCTCGGCGTCCGCATGCATCTTCTTGTGATCGACCAGCGCGCCGAGCAGCGGTGTCTGCCGCCGCGGCGCCCGGCCGAGGTAGATGTTCTGGGCGACGTTCAGGAAGGGGACCAGGTTGTATTCCTGATAGATGATGCTGATGCCGAGACTGTGGGCCTCGCGCGGATTCTGGATCTTGACTTCGTTGCCCTGCACCTCGATGGTTCCGGCGTCCGGGTGATAGGCGCCGGCAAGGATCTTCATCAGCGTGGATTTTCCCGCGCCGTTCTCCCCGATCAGGACATGCGCCTCGCCGGGATACAGATCGAAATCGACGTTGTCCAGCGCTTGCACGCCGGGAAACGCCTTGTAGATGCCACGGGCTGCAATGAGCGGTACACCCGTCATACAAAGACCTCCTCGTCCGATGGAATGGATCCGCGGCCTGGAACCTGTTTTGGTCCTCGCTGGGCCGATTTACGACCCAGCCAGAGGGCACGGGCACAGATCGGCCAGAGCGTTCGTGGATTGGCGCCTATTCAGCGGCCGGTTCGACGATGACCTTCATCGCGCCGCCTTTGCGGTTGATGAAGGTGTCGAAGGCGTCGTTGATCTGCTCCAACGGGAAGTGATGCGTAATCAGTGGCTTGACGTTGACCGCGCCGATCGCACACAGCTCCAGAACACGGGCGCACGCCATACCGCCCTCACCGCGCACGGCCGCTGCCTTCAGATCGTCCAGCACGAAACGCTTGATGTTGATGGTGGGTTTCTCGATCGGATCGCCGATGAATGAGATGCGGCCACCGCGGCGCACCACCTCGACGCACTCGGCCGCGGCCCGCGCCGCGCCGGACGCCTCGATCGCCAGGTCTACACCCAGTCCGCCGGTGATCTGGCGGATCGCGGCCACCGGATCGACGATCTCGTTGATGTTGAAGGTGTGGTCCGCGCCCATCGTTCGGCCGATCGCCAACCGGGACTCACGCGTGCCGACCAGGTAGACCTTGCCCGCGCCCAGCGCCTTGACGAGACCCACGGCCATCAACCCGATGGGCCCGGGGCCGAAGACCGCCACCGTCTCCCCCGCCATGAATCCCCCCACATTCTCGATGCCGTTCATCGCGCAACCGCCCGTCGTCACCAGCGCGGCCTCGTCATAGGAGATGTTGTCAGGGATCTTGTACACCGTGTTGGTGTGGTTCACCACGTACTGCGCGTAGCCGCCGTTGGTCGTGAAGCCGTAGTGCCGGTGACCGGTCTCGGGCTTGCCGTAGTTCAGACAGATCGTGTAACGCCCGCGGATGCAGTTCGCACACTTGCCGCACCCTTTGTGCGATTCGACCGCGACCCGGTCGCCGACCGCAAAACGGGTCACACCTGGCCCCATCGCGATAATCTGCCCACTGTATTCGTGGCCGGGGATGAAGTGGCCGTAGTCCAGGTTCAGGTGCCACCCCGACCCGATCACTTTCGGGTCGGTGCCGCAAATCGCACAGGCGTGAACCTGGATCAACACCTCATCGGTTCCCGGCGTTGTTACGGCGTAGTCCTGCACGCGGAGGTCGTAGGAGCCATGCAGCACTGCGGCTCGCATCGTCGTTGGTAGCGTCATTCTTTCCCCCATGTTCACAAGGTTGTATTTCGACCAGGTCCCCCACCAGCACAGATTCGATAGGGCCTAACCGTATCTTCTCAATTCTTCGGGGAATCACTCGCTGTGGCCGGTCT
>MNXL01000218.1 GCA_001871755.1 Anaerolineae bacterium CG2_30_64_16 | reverse complement strand
GGATCTTTGCGCGGCCGTGGACCAGGCGGCGCTGGCAAAACGAGAGCCTGTTGTGGGCCGCGCTGCTGCCGCTGGCCAGCTTCTGGATTTTCTTCGTGATCGACCGTTTTCTGATCGGCGCGCTGCCGCTCGGATTGCTCTGGGCCGCGGCCGGGCTGGCCCACGTGACCGGGTGGGCGGCTCGAACGCTGCCAGCCTTGCAACCGCGGCTGGCCGGCCGGCTGAAGACGGCTGCTGCCGCGCTCCCCCTGGCGCTGACGCTGGCGTTCAGCCTCTGGCTCGGGCTTGAGCAGCTCCAGACCGGGCTGGCCCGCATGTCCTGGAGCCACAAAGAAGCCGGCTACTGGTTGGGAACCGTCAGCGCCCCTGACGACATCATCATGACGCGCAGCGCGGAAGTCGGCCTGTACGCCGATCGCCAATCGGTCACCAGCCCCAATGCCACGTGGCCCGAATTGCTGGCGTATGCCCGGTCGCACAGCGCGCGGTTCCTGGTGGTCGATGAAAACGAAGTGACCAAGGTCCGCCCTCAGTTCAGCTTTCTGATGCGTCCAGAGGCCGCGCCGCCTGAAGTGACTTATTTACGCACCTTCGCGGGCGGCACGCAGACGCTGGTGTACCGGTTCACTCAATAGAGGCGCTACCCGAATCATGACCCTCCCTGATCTGCTCCTGGTGGTCCCGCCCAGCCTGGGCACGATTGCCTCACACCACGAGGCGACGTCAGGCATGGGGGCGTTGGCCGCCGGCCCCCGGCCGTTTCTCTATCCGCCCCACACGGTGGTGTCCTGCGCGGGTGCGGCGCTTGAAGCCGGCCTGCGGGTGGATGTGCTTGATGCGGTGGGGAGCAAGCTGATCGCAGCCGCGGCCCTCCAGCAGATACGGGAGCGCCACGCCGGACTGATCGCAGTGCTGACCAGCCACGGCACTGCTTTAGCCGACAGCCATTTCCTGCGCCGCTTGCGGCACGACCGCTGCGGCCTGAAGGTTCTGCTGTTCGGGCCTGCCACGTCCTTTGTCGCGGAACCGTTCCTGGCCGAGGGTCTGATCGATGCCGCGTTGCTAGGCGAACCGGAGGCCGCCCTGGTCGAGGCCGCTTCCGCGCTGTCCACTGGCGGTAGGGGCCTGCTAGCAGCCAGCGAGTTGGCCCCCCAGCGTTATGACGCCGGCAACCTGATCCGTGATCTCGACGGCTTGCCCTTCCCGGCCTGGCGCCTGGTCGATTGGCGACCCTATGGTGCGGCCTCGTTGCTCAGCAGCCGGGGTTGTCCGGCAGGCTGTGCCTATTGCGCCTACGTTCTGCCCCAGGGCCACCGCTTTCGCACCCAGAGCCCAGATCGCACGGTAGAGGAGCTCGCCCGGACGGCCGCGGCCACCGGCGGCGCGCGCATCCAGGTGCGCGATCCGGTCTTTGCCCACGACTCGGCGCGGGTTGCTGCCATTTGCGAGGGCATCATTGCCCGGCAGTTGCACCTCAAGTTTGCCTGCGAAGCGCGGCCCGAACAGCTCAGCGACGACCTGCTGGCCGCGCTGGCCGCCGCCGGTTGCAGCACGGTCAAGATCGGGCTGGAAAGCGGCGATCCGGATCTGCTTCAGCGTCTCAACAGGGTTGAGCCAGACGCTGCGGATCACTACATCGCTGAAGTTGTGCGGGTGGCCCGGTCGTGTGACCGGTCGGGCATCGCGTGCCAGGTTTTCGTCATGGCGGGCCTGCCCGGGCAGGATCTCGCCTCGTTGCGCCGCACGCGCGCCGTGCTGCACCGTTTGCCGGCGGCGACGACCATACGGGTCAAGCCGTACCGTGCGCACCCCGGCGTCGGGCTGGACGCGGCATCGGCGCACGTGCCCGAGGAGACGCGGCATTGGCTTGAAACCGCCAACCGGCCCGGTTCGTTTGGGTGGCGGCAGCGGGCCAGCGCGATCTGGCGGCGGATCCATTCGGCCCCGGCGCCGTTTATCCCCCCGATGCCATCGTTGCCCGTGCAGCGGCCGTCCCCCCCGACCAGCAAGTTGGCCGGACAGCGCGCCTTCCTCACCGGGGGTAACGGCTTCCTGGGCGGTTACGTGGCTCAGGCCCTTGTGGCGGCCGGGGCCTCGGTGGTGGCCCTGGTGCGCCCGGAGAGCGGGCTTGGCATCCTGGCGCAGTTGCCTGTCGACGTCGTGCGCGGCGACTTGTGTGATCCCACGGCGTGGGAGTACGGCCTCCAGGGGTGCGCTTTCTGCTTTCACGTTGCAGGCTTGTATGCACCCGCCAGCCAGGCCGAGGCCCTGTATGAGGTCAACGTGTTGGGCGCCGATAGGCTGCTAGCCGCGTGCGCGCACCACAGCGTGCGGCGCGTGATCCACACCAGCACCATCGGCACAGTGGGCCGGCCGGCGGATCCCCGGCTGTTGCCAGATGAGGATACCCCCTTCGACGGCTGGGAGTACGCCAGCGACTACGTCAGATCGAAATTCTTGGGGGAGCTGGCCGCGCTCAGTTGGCAGGGAGCTGGGTTAGACGTGGTAGTCGTCAAGCCGACGGCGCCGGTGGGCGCGGGCGACGCCAGGCCGACTGCCACCGGCCGGCGCATCCTGGCGGCCCTGCGCGGCGAGGTCACGCCTTACCTGGCTGGGGGTATCAACCACGTACCGGCACGGGATATTGCGGCCGGAATGCTGCTGGCAGCCGAGCGTGGTCGTCCGGGCGGGACCTACATCCTGGGCCATCGCGATGGCAACCTGGACCAGGCCACGTTCCTGGCCTGGGTGGCCGCCGCTGCGGGGACGTCGCTCTTGCGGCCGCAGGCAGCCTCCAAGGTCAGCGCGCTGCCCGTCGCGTTGACCGCTAATCCCGCGCGGGCGCTGACCGAGTTGGGGATGCCGCAATCTGACTTGCGGGCCGCGTTTGCGGAGGCGGTCGCCTGGTACCGAGATAGAGGCTATGCGCATATTTCGTGACTTCTGGATCGCCTTCTGGATGGCGCGCGCGGGACTGGGCTGGGGCGGCCGCCTGGCAACCAGGTTGGCGACCTGGGCCGTGCCGCCGTTTAGAGGCCGGCGCCTGCTGGCCCAAAAGAGCCGCCGCGGTTTCATCTCGCCCGCGGCCCAGATCGCCTGCGACGACCTGCGCCTGGGCGCGCACTGTTTCGTGGACGACAACGTGGTCATCTACAATGGCGGTAGTGGCAGACATGTGAGCCTGGGCGATAAGGCGCATCTGTACCGCGGCACGATCATCGAGGTAGGGCAGGGCGGTTGCGTGGAGATCGGCGCGGGCACTCACATCCAATCCAATTGCCAGTTGATTGCGTGGCTGGGCAGCATCCACATCGGCCAGGAGGTACAGATCGCGCCCGGCTGCGCGTTCTACCCTTATGAGCATAGCACCGCTGCGGGTCAGCCGATCCACTGCCAGCCGCTGCACAGCGCCGGTGACATCGTCATCGAGGACGGCGCGTGGCTTGGTTACGGCGTCATTGTGCTGGACGGTGTGACCATCGGCGCCGGCGCGGTCGTGGGCGCGGGCGCGGTCGTCACGCGCAGCGTCCCTGCCGGCGCCATCGTCGCGGGTGTCCCGGCGAAACCGCTGGGCCAGCGCCGTTAATCAGTCAGGACTTGTCGCGAAACAAGTTCCGTACCGGCTCGGTCACAGACCGGCCCGCGCAGGAAGTGATTCTTTGACAAGCCCTCACATTCATATCACAAGGAGAAAATCGGTAATGAGACATCGAGCGCATTTGAGCGCCGTCGACCGTCGATGGTTGCTGGCCGTCAGCTTGGCCGTGGTCATGCTGGTCACCGTTGTGACGGTCCTCACGCCCCAATCAACCAGCCTGGCTTCCCCTGCGTCCCAGGCGATAGGCCCCTTGCAATGGACAAAGGTCCACAGTGCGCCCGGCGTGTACTGGAATAAGCTCTACTTCGTCGATCAGAATGTGGGGTATGCCGTCGGCGGGAACGATTGGGATATCCAACAGGGCGAGGCCAGCTTTGCCAAGACGACCGACGGCGGACAGACCTGGACGACCCGAAAGATCCCCGGATCGCGACACTTTATGATCGGGCTGGCGTGCCTGGATGCCCAGCAGTGCTGGGTGGCGGGCACGAATCAGATGTGGCGGACCATCGATGGCGGTGCGACGTGGACGCCATTGTACAATGCGGGGTACGGTGGATGGTTCTGGTCGACCGAGGTCGCCCGCGACCCACTGACCGTACTCATGGGCACAACCGGCTACTCGGCGGACTCCAACTTAACGGGCAACTTCCTGCGTTCCACCAATGGGACAAGCTTCACGCCGGTGGTGGCTGGCGGCACGCTGGTGGCGTGGGATATCGAATGTCAGCCAGGGGGCGTCTGCTATACTGCAATAAAGGGTGGGTATTACCGGTCAACGAACTACGGCGCTAAGTGGGACCGGCGGTCTGTCGGTTCTGCCCTGGATGGCCGCTTCTATGGTGTGAACTGCACCGATGCCAACACCTGCTGGCTGGTGGGGAAGCGCCCCGATGACACGTCCGGCGCCTTCAATCCGGTGATCTATACGGCCAGCGGTGGCGCCTCGTGGACGCGCGCCAACGTCACCGGCCTGCCGACCACGGGTATGCTCTGGGATGTCCAGATGGTGGACAATCAACACGGTTATGCTGTCGGCTGCGAGTCTGTCCCCTTTAACGATGAAAAGTGCGTGAGTCCGGGCGTGATCTTGCAGACCACAGACGGGCACAACTGGAATGCCATCCCCGCACCAACGCTAGCTACTGGTGCGGCGCCTGGCTTGACAGATCTTCAAGTGTTCGCCATGGACGACATCTTCGTCCTGGACTGGGCAGGCAACATCTGGCACGGTACGATCGCACCCACGCCGACCCCGACCCCGACCGAAACCCCGACAGCGACGCCAACGGCAACGCCGACGGCAACGCCAACGCCCAGCACCGGCTGGGTCAAAGGTATAGCCTTTCACGACCTGGATGGCGACGCGTGGCGCGATCCGGGTGAGCCGGGGCTGGCTGATGCCAGCATGGCTTTGCGCCAGGGCACTGACGCGGCCTACACCGCCACATCGGGCGAAGGAGGCCAGTTTTCGTTCCCTGCTGTGGGGCCGGGCCAGTACACACTGGCTGGCATCGCCGCTCCGGCTGGTTATCTGCCTAGTACCAGCGTGATGGCCTTTGAGGTCGCTGCTAATCAGGGTCTGACCTTCTACGTGGGTTATCAACTGGAACCGACGCCGACTGCCACCTTCACGGCCACCCCAACAGAGACGGCGACACCGACGCCAACTGCCACGGCCACAGCCACAGTAACCCCCACGGCGACATCGACGCCAACTGCCACAGCCACGGCAACAGTACCCCCCACGGCGACACCGACCCCGGAGGTGAGCAACCTGCACATACCGCTAGTGCTGCGCTAAGAGACGGTTTGAAAAGCCGCGGCCCGGCGGTTAGAAACCGCTGCCACTCTCGCTTCAGTCCACGCTGTGGACTGAAGCGA
>MNXL01000065.1 GCA_001871755.1 Anaerolineae bacterium CG2_30_64_16 | reverse complement strand
GACCCCTAACCCGGACAAGGCCGCTGCGCTTACAAGCGCCGCTGCGCTTACAAGCGGAACCAAGAAGACGACAGCCGCCACTCCCAAAATCCTTGCACAAAAAACAAGAATTTCGGGGATCAGGCACTATCATCATCTTGACGCCCCACGCGTAATGCGGTATCATGCACCATGGATTACAGCAGCGGTGCTGACCTTCCTGGTTGGCGCCTGCGTGGCGCCCGCACCCACGGCCGCACCCGAGCCGACGAAGGCGCCCGAAGCGACCGCCGCCCCCGCCGTAGCGGCGCCCGCGGCCGAAGTCACCGCCATCACCTTCTGGCACGCGATGAGCGGCAGCCGTGAAAAGGTCGTCAAGGAGCTGGCCGACTCCTTCAACGCCCTGCACCCCGACATGAAGGTGGAACCGCAACTGATCGGCAGCTACGCCGAGACTCTCACCAAGGCCCTGGCCGCGTACAAGACCGGCAACCCGCCCACCATCGTGCAAGTGTACGAGGTCGGCACGCGCACCATGCTCGACTCGGACGCCGTCATCCCGGTTTACACGCTCGACAAGGGCGAGGTGAACTGGGCGGAAGTGGTCCAGCCGATCATGAAGTACTACTCGGTGGAAGGCAAGCTCTCCTGCATGCCGTTCAATAGCTCCACCGCCATGCTGTACTACAACAAAGACATGTTCACGGCTGCGGGCCTGGATCCCGAGCAGCCGCCCAAGACCTGGGCCGAGGTCGAACAGGTCAGCAAGAAGCTGATGGAGGCGAAAGTCGCGCAGGGCGGGTTCTCCATGGGCTGGCCGGCCTGGATCTTCGAGCAGGAGTTCGCCCTGCATGATCAGCTCTACGCGGATAACGACAACGGCCGCTCCGGGCTGGCCACCAAGATTCTCTTCAACAGCGACTTCGGCGTCGCGCTGCTGACCGAATGGCAGCGCATGGCCAAAGAGGGCGTGCTGATTTACGGCGGCCGTGAGTACAGCGCCAACGATCCCTTCCTGGCCGGCCAGTTCGGCATGCTGTTCCAGAGCACGTCCAGCCTGGGCGGCATCATCAAGTCCGCCAAGTTCAAGGTGGGTACGGCCTTCCTGCCCCGCCTCGACGGCTTCGACGGCGTCGGCAACAGCGTCATCGGCGGCGGCTGCAACTGGGTGATGAAGGGCGCCACCGAAGCGCAGCAGAAGGTGGCCTGGGAATTCCTCAAGTACAGCTTCACCCCCGAGCGTTCCGTCATCTGGCACAAGGGGACCGGTTACTTCCCCACCAGCCTGACCGCGTATGAGGATCTGAAGAAGGAAGGTTGGTTCGAAGCGGAGCCGAATCATGCCACCGCTTTCAACCAGATTCTCAGCGGCAAGGACACGCCGGCGGCCACAGGCGTGATCCTGGGCGACTTCGTCCAGATTCGGGACATCACCGGCGCCGCCATCGAAGAGGTCGTGGTCAACTTCGTGGACCCGAAGCAGGCCCTGACCAAGGCGGAGACGGAGACCAACCAGGTGCTCAGCGATTACGCTCAGATGCACCCCCAGAAGTAACAGCAGCAGGGGACGGCGCTCCGTCCAAGACGTTCAGGTAAGCTTTTGGACTTGAGGCTCTAGCCGGTGATGCTTGTGAACCATGCATGAAACCGGCTAAAGCCTCTATTCCAGATCGTGAAGCCAAAGCTTCATCTGACACCATCCAGGAGCGCCTTGCCCCCGCAAAACGCGCCATCGCTCCCCTCCCGGCGTCTGAGAAGTCCTTATGCAAACACGCTTTCCAAACCGGCTCCTGCCCTACCTGCTGTTGGCGCCCAGCGTTCTCGTCGTCCTGGTCTTTTTCGTCATTCCGGCGGTCCAAAGCATCCAGCTCAGCCTGTACCGCGTCAGTGCGTTGGGCGACCGCCGCATCTTCGTCGGCTGGCAGAATTTCACGCGTCTCTTCGCCGACCCCGATTACCTGAATTCGATTGTGGTCACGGGCTGGTTTTCGCTGATCGTGGTCTTCGCCGGGCTGGCCGTGAGCCTCCTGGTGGCGGTGGTGGCGAACCAGCGGCTGCGCGGCTTCGCGTTCTACCGCACGCTCCTCATCTGGCCCTACGCGATCTCACCCTCGATCGCCGGCCTGATCTGGGCGCTGATGCTGGAGCCGAGCTTCGGGTTGGCCAGCCATCTGCTCACCGACCTGACCGGCATCTCTTTCAACTTCCGCACCAGCGCCAACCATGCCCTCCTCTTCATCGCTCTTGCCGCGACGTGGAAGATGCTGGGCTACAACATCATCTTCTTCCTGGCCGGGCTGCGCGGCCTGCCCACCGAGTTGCTCGAAGCGGCCGAGGTGGACGGCGCGGGCCCCTGGCGGCGCTTCTGGCGCATTGTCTTCCCGCTGCTCTCGCCCACGACCTTTTTCCTCTTTGTCATGAACACGCTCTACGCGTTCTTCGAGGGCTTCGGCCTCGTCCACATCACCACGTCGGGCGGGCCCGGGCGAGCCACCGACCTGCTGGTGTTCAAGCTCTACCGAGATGGCTTCATCGGGTTGAACACGGGCTATGCCTCGGCCCAGTCGGTGTTGCTGCTCATCATGGTGGCGGCGCTGACCACGCTGCAGTTCCGCTACGCCGGCAGTAAGGTGTTCTACCAATGAGCCAGCCAGCCATCACTCACGGGGGGCGCATGCCGGCTCACGACCATCGACCGTCGCGCAGGTCGTGGGATTCCATGCGCAAGCGCCTCGTCGCGCCGGGGGCGTCGCACGCGGTGATGATCGTCGTCGTGCTGATGACCCTCTTCCCGATGCTTTACGCGGTCCTGCTGGCCACCCAGGTACCCGAGCAATACTACCAGTTCCCGCCCCGCTTCCTGCCCGGCAGTTCCTTGCTGGACAATGCCCGCTACGTCTGGAACGACATCCACATGGGCCGGCTGCTGCTGAACACCACCATCATCTCGCTGGCCGTCGCGATCGGCAAGATCTTCCTCAGTATCCTGGCCGGCTTTGCCTTCGTCTACTTCGATTTCCCGGGCAAGGGTTGGGTCTTCATCCTGATCCTGCTCACCCACATGCTGCCCGTGCCCGTGCGTATCGTGCCCACCTTTGAGTTGCTGGATCAGATGGGTTGGGTCGACACCTACGCCGGGCTCACCGTGCCGTTTCTGGCCAGCGCGACCGGCACGCTCCTCTTCCGCCAGCTCTATCAGACCATCCCGCCCAGTTTGGCCGATGCCGCGCGCATCGATGGCGCGGGGCCGATGCGCTTCCTCTGGTCCATCGTGATGCCGCTCTCGCGCACCAACATCGCGGCCCTCTTCCTGGTCGAGTTCATCTACATGTGGAACCAGTACCTGTGGCCGCTCATCATCGCCAACTCCGACGCCACCCGCGTCGTGCAAATCGGCCTGAAGCAGTTGGTGGCCACCGACGCCGCCGTGGACTGGCACTACGTCATGGCGGGCACCGTCATATCCACGCTTCCACCGCTGATCGTCCTGGTTCTGCTCCAACGCAGCCTGCTCGAGGGGATGTCGTTGTACGAAGAGAAGTCGTAAGGCACGGGGGTTGCGGGTTGGCAGGTTGACGAGAACGCGGATGCCCACAGGGTCAGGGGGCGCTCCAGCGCCAGGAGATGGCCGACATCCCATGCGTTGTACCACGCCGTGAATGCCCGCAAAGCCGGCTTCCACGGCGCAGGGCAGCAGTTTGGTATGTCGGTTTCAGATCGCGAAAGCCGGGAAATGATCGCGTCAGCGTGTCAGCCGGAGCAACGTCTCATAGAAGATTTGGACGCCGAGGCGCAGATTCTCGATGGAGATGCGCTCGTCGATGCCGTGGAAGCGGGCCAGCTCGTCGGGGGTGATGATGGCTGGAAAGAGGGCCGTAGCTGGCAATCCCCTTGCGGCGGAAGAAGCAAGAGTCAGTGGTCCCCGGCGTCAGCATGGGCGTGGCGACGCTGTCCGGGACCAGAGCTTGCACCACGGCTGCCAGCGTTTGGAAGAATTCAGAGTGTACGTCCGAGACGGCGGCGGCGGCGGGGGCTTGCGTGATCTCGATCTCCACGCGGCCGTCGTCAATCAGTCCTCGCAGCGTCTCCAGAAAAGCATCTTCGGTTCTGTGGGGCAACAGGCGAATCCAGAGTGGCCTCGGCCCGATCGGGGATGACGTTCTCCTTGCCGCCAGCCTGCAGGACGGTGATGCTCAACGTGTCCTTGAGTATAGCCGCGATGGTTGGATCGGCTGTCAGCGCGGGCAACGCCATCTGGAAAACCGCCGGCCTAACCCCCGAAATTTGTGTTTTTTGTGCAAGGATTTTGGGAGTGGACGAGCGCCTCCTGCATGAGCGTGAAATAGGGATCGCTCTGCACAGGCCGGCCGTGTGGCGGCTCCGGTGTGTAGTTCATCGGTTCACTCCCGCATGGGAGTCCGCCTTCGGCTTCTCAAGGTGCTCCACGACCCACAGCGCCGCCAGCTTCGTCGCGCCCAGCTCATGGAAGAAATGGTTGTGCAGCTCAGCGGACTTGATGGCGTCCAGGTGTCGTGGGCTCATCCCGATGCCTTCGGCGAACGCTTTCTGGGTGATCCTGTGCGCCTTGAGCTGGGCCAGGAGCTCCTCCAGTGTGACGCCGGCCAGGTAGGCTTGCAGCTCCGGCAGGCCGCCGACCGCCTCACGCGGGGTGGGCTGGATTTCCCGGAAGCTGCCTGGATCGCGTAGGAAGGTGTGGGCCAGCGCGACGCAGTGATGGCAGTAGCCGCCCTTGCCGATGTAGCAGCTACAGGCAGATGTCACGCCGCCACCGCCCGCAGCGATGGAGACGGTATAGGCGCCGTGGTTGCCGACCACCTTGGCGACGATCTTCGACCCGGTGCGCGTGCGGTCGGTGAAGTGGCCGACGTAGCGCGCGGCCTTCTCACCCGGCGGGCCAGGCCAGCGGGATTGGATGACGGCTTCGAACGTTTCAATGTCGGACATGGTAAATACTCGTCGAACCGCAATGGCTCCCGTTTCTCAGGGGTGGAACCATGGATTGTCACGGATGCTGTTCAGGCAGGCGTCCAACGGGAGCTCGGTGAAAAGCTCGAACCACTGGTCAGTATGGCGCATGTATGCCAGGTTGAACAGCCCGTTCCCGATGTACTCCATGCGGGCAAACTTGGCCTCGAACTGCCCGCCCAGCGCATAGGGCCCGGCCGAGCGGTACAGCGCGCAGAAATAGAAGTAGCTGCGATACCACTTGGTGATGATGTCCTCGATGTAGTTGAACTGCGGGTCTTCCGGCGGCGGCTGCACGTGCAGCGGCTTGAGCACCGATTCGACCAGCGCGTTTGCCTTCGTCTCCACCTCGCGCTTGAGGGTCTCCGGTACCTTGGGCGGCGCCGGCTTCTTGGGGGCATAGACCCACATTCTCTTCGATTGGGGCATGGGAACCTCCTGTTTCTTCGACAGACCTGTCAGGTCTCCGA